>NZ_JAYGHE010000011.1:49852-155045 GCF_034931145.1 Nostoc sp. UHCC 0252
GGGGGCAGGGAGCAGGGGGAGAATAACTATTTATTGATTCTTGAGCCATACCCAATTCCCCATTCCCCATTCCCCATTCCCCAATCCCAATGACTTATACCCGTGGTGAATGCGCTAGCCTTGTACTATGGTTTAGAGTAGAGTTAGCAATTAAGCTAAATAAAACTGCCAATGGTGTTTAATCCTGACTTTTTAAATGACAACTCTGAGGAACACCCTAATCAAATTCTTTCCGACCACTCTGAGGAATACCCCAATCAGTTGCTCAAATATCTACAACATCAGTCTCCTGATGTTTTAGCGAGGATTGCTCAGTCCGCCAGTCCCGAAATTAAACAAATCATTTCGCAAAATGTCCAAGGACTAGTGGGAATGCTCCCGGCAGAAAATTTCAACGTGCAAATCACAACAGATCGGGATAACTTAGCTGGGCTTCTAGCGTCGGCCATGATGACGGGATATTTTCTGCGCCAGATGGAACAAAGAATGCACTTAGAGCATTTGTCTAATGGTCAATAATCAATAGTCAATAGTCAAACATTCTGGACTATTGACCAAATAATTCAGTAATTTGTAATTCGTGGTTACAAGACGCTCGATAGCGAAGTGTAAAGCCTGCGGGATAGCTTCTCTACGAGACGCTACGCTAACCCCTAAATGGGTATAAGAGCCTCCGACTCCCTCTGGGCACGAACAGCGTCTTGTAGAGAAGCCATGCCTTTAGCATTCGCGCAGGTGTCGCAGAGAAATCTTTCGGTAACAAAGTATTTCCAATAGAAAAAGAGAAAGCTTTATGCTCCAATACAGTTCAGTTAAGGCTAAAAAATGAAACTGGTGTAGGTTGATTTGAGGAATGAAACCCAACATTATCAAGGCTTTATTGGGTAACACTAAAGTTCAACCCAACCTACGATTCTTCTTAACCCAAGCGTATTGCTTTATACTCCGGTCTTATTGGAAGCTTGAACTCTCCACTGTCTAATTAACTACCAAATCAGATATTTTGGTGGTAACTGCTACTCCCTTAATTACGAATTACGAATTACGAATTATTCTGAGCTATTTCCTTTCAGGATAAGCTCCTGATTGGACTTTGAAGGTTTGAATTTTACCGCTACGCTTAACTTCGATCGCTATTATGTCCCCAACTCTGCTGGACTCTACCAGCTTTTGAACTTGGGCTGAGGTTTTGACTGGTTTACCGTTAACTTTTTGAATCACGTCCCCAGGAAGTAATCCTCCGCGCTTGGCTGGAGAATCGCCTGTGACTTCTTTAATTACAATCCCAGCATCCTGCTGAATGTTCAGTTGATTTTCTTGATTAATCTGCTGTTTTCTAATGGGAGAAAGGTCTGCCATTTCAATGCCCAAGAAGGGATGTTCCACACGCCCTTTAGTAAAAAGTTCATTGGCAATGCGGGCAGCAGTTTCAATTGGGATGGCAAAACCAAGTCCTTGAGCATCAGCGCGGATGGCAGTGTTAACACCAATTACTTCACCTTGAGCGTTTAACAAAGGGCCACCGGAATTACCAGGGTTAATTGCAGCATCAGTTTGGATAAAGCTGACTCGCTTATCTGGAACCCCAACTTGAGTGCTAGTGCGATCGGTAGCGCTGATAATACCGATTGTGACAGTATTATCTAAACCTAGAGGATTGCCAATTGCGATCGCCCACTGTCCTGGTATTAAGTTTTGCGAATTGCCCAGCTTCACAGTCGGTAAATCATTAGCCTTTATTTTCACCACTGCCACATCTGTCACAGAATCAACTCCTACCACCTTTCCCTCTAAAGTCCGACCATCCTTGAGGGTAACTTGTACCGTATCTGTATCTGCTACCACATGAGCGTTAGTAAGTAATTCTCCATTTTCGCTCAAAATAAATCCTGAGCCTGTACCGCGCTCAATCCGTTCTTGAGGAATTGGTTGCTCATCCTCTCCAAAGAATCGCCGCAAGAGGGGATTTTTCAATGCGTCAGAGATGGGATTTGCGACTTTGCGAGTCGCATTAATTCGCACTACAGCCGGGCCAACTTTTTGTACTGCCGTCGCAATAAAATTTACATTATCGCCTCCAGTAGCTCCAGTCCCGCCGCTAGGAGAATTTGGCACTACGGATTCTGGAGGCAAAGCCATTGTTACATTTCTTAACTGCTGGAACGAGGGATTTCGTAGCAGAAGATAGCGACTGCCAAACAAACCTGCACCACAGCCGAACACTAGTAAGAACACATAAACGCCCAGTTGCTTTAAAGATAACTTCATAATCATTCTGTTTAAGGACAGCAATGCAGTTGTTAATTTCTAAGTGTAATCAAGCTAACGGCAAGTGGATAGATCAATTTACGAAGAATTAGGTATTGGGAATTGGGAATTGGGGACAAGGCAAAAGACTTGTTGTAAGTTCTCACCCCTTGTCCCCTTGTCCCCCTTGTCCCCCTGCTCCCTGCTCCCTGCCCCCTGCCCCCTGCTTCCCCTGCTCCCCAATTCCCATGCTCTGCATCTAAAATCTAAAGTTAATGCGCTATTGACTTGTATACATGACTTTACTCTTTCGTCAACTTTTTCTTTGTAGCTTAGTTAACGTCTTAGGACTAGTAAGCATACTGCCAAGCTTGAATACTGCTAACGCTGCTGTAGGTGGTTGCCCGATTCCAGCCCTATCTCGCTTCCAACGCCATAAAGTTGTTCGTGGCGAAACTTTGGAGAGCATAGCGCAGCGCTATAATCTCATACCCACAACAATTATTGGCATGAATCCAGCCTTGCAGAATGGCGCGATCGCATCTGTTGGTAGTGTGCTTCAAATTCCTCCCTACAATGGGATTGTAGTTGAAGTGCCTCGCGGTCAAACTTGGCGACAAGTGGCGGCACAATACAAAGTTCGGGCTGATAGCCTTTTTGAAGTGAATGGCTGCCAACAAGACCCCAGAATTGTGTTTGTTCCGGGGGTAAATTGGTCGCCCAACGGTGTTGTAACTAAATCCCCTTTACTAAATAATGCAGATGCGCCAAACCGTGTATCCCTCTCTGGATATCCCTTAGCGCAAGTGGCAACTGTGGGATTAGCTTATGGCTGGCAAATTAATCCTGCTACAAGTCAGGTCTTCTTCCATAGTGGTGTTGACTTATTAGCACCAGTGGGTACAGATGTGTTAGCGATCGCACCTGGAACTGTAGCCTTCGCCAGCGATCAAGGTTCTTATGGCAAATTGGTCATTATTAACCACAGTGGAGGACTTCAAAGCCGCTACGCCCAGCTTGACAGTATTAAAGTTACTGTCGGTCAGCAAATAAAAAAAGGAGACTTAGTAGGAACAGTAGGCACTAGTGGAAAACCAACTTCCACTCAACCGCATCTCCATTTTGAAGTGCGTTCTACCTCATCTTTGGGCTGGGTAGCGGAAGATCCAAAGGGTTATTTGAAAAAATGAAGTTCGTTTTGAAACGCAGAGGAAATCTCTGTGTTCCTCTGCGAAACCTTTGCGATCCTTTGCGTTAAAAAAAAGATGCTATATTTTCGCTAGATTTTATAATGTGCATTCCTGCCTCTGCAAATCTTGCAAATGCCGCATCTGCCTGTTCTGTGTAGTCCACAACACCGGGAACTACAACAGGCGAAGTAGAATCTTCTAGCAAATATATTTTTTGAGCAAGGGTAGCATCTACCTGTTTAATTTCTGTTAATAAATCGTCAATTGTCCAAGCGACGCAGTGGCTTTTAGCTTGACCACCAATAATTACTGCATCATATTCTAAAAGTTGCTTAATCAGGTGCGTGTTCTTTACAGCAAGTGGACGTTGCTCAAAATCTTCCAACACCTCTGGCCGCAAAATAGAATAGTTTTCTGTTAAACGATTTTCACCTTTTATTTCAAATTGCGTTTGACTCTGACGAGCAATGCCGTGGAAAAATATCGCCTCTTCTACTGACGAAACTAAAGCATGACCAATACCACCCAACATAGAATGATAAGGCCAAACTGTGAGGGGATATTTACCGTCTTGACTTAGTTGCTTAACATAATGGTAAGCGTGTTTTTCTAATAATTCATAATCCCCATTAGTAACAGTGTCAGCAACTGCTGGGTTAACTTTCCAGATACCTTGTTCAATATCTGCTGGGGTGATGCTAGTCGCGGCTGGGGTGGGATGTTCTCCTGTGGCGTTTACCCAAAAGATCGGATGAAATATTTGCGTTGCTGTGTGGGTATCTAGAGTAGGTACAATTTTTGTAATTACTCCCAAGTTGCGATAGATAAATTCACATAATCTGACATTATCATCCACCGCCCCTTTCCCAGATTTTCCACCAACAAATAATTCAAAACCGGGGATGCAGAAGGTGTTTTGGACATCAATTAATAGTAAGCAAATCCGGCTTTTATCTAAATATGCAGGTTTGATATCGTGTTGTTTTGCCCAGATTTCAGCTTCGGCGGCACGTTCTTGGTAAGGTACGCGCCATACTTTGCCCACTTCTTCAGGGTTAAAGTGTGGAGGAATTAGTAGTTGGGGGGTTATTTGGGTGTTCATAATTACAGCCGCTTTTATTCTGTAATAACATCTATAACTTCAATAGCAAAGCTTAATGAAGTTATCGCTGTCATCCAAACTTCGCAACATCACCAACCGTTGATTTAACCACTCATCTGTAAACCAACCATAAGACAAAATATTTATATTCAAGGCAGCTACAAGTATGCAGGAAATTTGGACAAGAATAGAATTCTGGCTCAAAGCTAATACTCCACAAGTTCTTCATACATTGAACCCTGGAGCATCAGAGAGTCAGATAAAGTCAGTAGAACTGCATCACGTATGAGAGTGGGAAAGTGGGAAGGCATTTTTGCACATTTGGGATGCTCCCAATTTTTAGTTGTTCACAATCTATAAACATCACTACGATGCTTTACTTTGACCACCGTGACTAATAATAAACCATCTTGTATTTCGTAAATAATTCGATATTTTCCCAATCTTACTCTATATAAATTATCAGAACCTTCTAATTTTTTCACACCATCAGGACGAGGCTCAAAAGCAAGTTCTTCCAATTTAGCAACCACTTTTTGTTGAACATCATAAGGTAATTTTTTTATCTGTCTTTTTGCAGCCGGAGCAATTTCTACTTCGTAACTCACAAACCTAATTCCGTTTTGAGTTCACCCAAGGAAATCGTACCAACTTGTTGTGCTTCTTTTAATGCAGCTTTTGCATCTTCTAAATCTTCTTTATCTTCTTTGGCTTTCAAAAAAAGTAAAAAGTCCAGAACCTCGTATACAATTTCTTCTGGTACATTTTCTATCTCTTCAATTATTTTCTGTTTGGCATTCATAAATTCCGCTTTATAGTAGTTGACTATATTATAAGATGATGGCTATTGAAGTCTTGCTAATTCAAGTAATACCAATTCTGTATGAAGATGCGCTAAACCATATTTAAGTATAGGGAAGAAAAACGAACCGCAAAGGACGCAAAGGACACAAAGTAAAGAAAGAGAGAAAGAAAGAAGTTAAAAGGGTTTGGCGCAGCCTCACAAAGAAATGGTATAAGAAATTGCAATTGCACTTCATCATGCAGGACATCGCACTGTGGGTAGTGAGAAAGGCTGAGGCAGTTGATTGTCTATGAGAATGGAAAAGCGATCGCTCTATATGTCGTGCTGTGTTATTGTCTGATTTTTTTCTATCTAATTACCCAAAGAGGCACTAGCTGTGGCAATCTGGGAAACAGAGATTTATCAAATCTGATATTTTTAGCCACAACAAATTTACCTGATCAGGTTATGCAAACTCTGCCCATAGTAGATACTTCAAATACTACATCAAGCCAACCTATCTTTGATACAACTATCAAGCGGCGTAAAACGCGTCCTGTAAAGGTGGGAAATGTCACCATTGGCGGTGGCTACTCCGTTGTAGTACAGTCAATGATTAACGAAGACACCCTTGATATTGATGGTTCCGTGGCTGGTATTCGTCGTCTGCACGAAATCGGCTGTGAAATTGTCCGTGTCACAGTGCCGAGTATGGCTCATGCTAAAGCTTTAGCAGAAATTAAACAAAAATTAATAAAAACTTACCAAGATGTGCCCATTGTGGCTGATGTCCATCACAACGGACTAAAAATCGCCGTGGAAGTTGCCAAGCACATAGAAAAAGTGCGGATTAATCCGGGATTATATGTCTTTGAAAAGCCCAACGTCAATCGAACCGAGTATACTAAATCCGAATTTGACGAAATTGGCGAAAAAATCCGCGAAACCTTAGAACCTCTGGTAGTTTCTTTGCGAGATCAAGGTAAATCGATGCGAATTGGGGTAAATCACGGTTCCCTCGCTGAAAGGATGCTATTTACCTACGGTGACACCCCAGAAGGCATGGTGGAATCTGCCATAGAATTCATTCGCATCTGTGAATCTTTGGATTTCCGCAACTTGGTAATTTCTATGAAAGCCTCACGAGTACCAGTGATGCTAGCCGCCTATCGCCTCATCGCCAAGCGCATGGATGAACTGGGTATGGATTATCCCCTACATTTAGGCGTTACCGAAGCCGGTGATGGCGAATACGGGCGAATTAAATCCACGGCTGGTATTGCTACCCTACTGGCTGATGGCATTGGCGATACAATTCGCGTGTCATTGACAGAAGCACCAGAAAAAGAGATTCCCGTCTGCTATAGCATTCTCCAAGCTTTGGGATTGCGAAAAACGATGGTGGAATATGTCGCTTGTCCTTCTTGTGGACGCACTTTGTTCAACTTAGAAGAAGTGCTACACAAAGTCCGGGAAGCTACTAAACACCTGACCGGACTGGATATAGCAGTTATGGGTTGCATTGTCAATGGCCCCGGAGAAATGGCAGATGCCGACTATGGTTATGTAGGCAAAACACCTGGTTACATTTCTTTGTATCGCGGTCGAGAAGAGATCAAAAAAGTCCCAGAAGACAAAGGTGTAGAGGAATTAATTAACCTGATTAAGGCCGATGAACGCTGGGTAGAACCGTAGAGCAGGGGGCAGGGGGCAGGGGGCAGGGGGCAGGGGGCAGGGGGCAGGGGGAAAAATACTAATTCCCCATTCCCCATTCCCCATTCCCAATTCTTAAAACTTTTGTGTTGATAACAACCAATGTCGCCTGATTGTCAAGTATTTTGTTTAAATTAGGATACACGCTCAGTCTGTACAGTAATAGCCTGTGTTAGATTGAGCATACTGACTATATATTTTTCCCTCTGACGCAGCTGTCATTATGGTGATTACAAAAAGTAGGCTTGTTTTGGGTGCTACGGCAGTTACACTCTCCACGATCGCTGTTACTAGCCTTGGCATTCATTCCCGAGGTCAAGCTTTATTTAAAGCAAGTCCCAAAGAATTAGTAGATGAAGTTTGGCAAATTGTTCAACGCCAATATGTAGACGGTACTTTTAATCAAGTAGATTGGCAGGCTGTTCGTAAGGAATACTTAAGCAAGTCCTACAGTAATCCCCAGGAAGCGTATAAGTCGATTCGGGAAATGCTGAAAAAGCTGGAAGACCCATACACTCGGTTTATGGATCCAGCAGAATTTAAGAATATGCAGGTGGACACATCTGGAGAATTAACAGGAATTGGGATAACTATCAGCCAAGATGAAAAAACTAAGCAACTAGTTGTAATTGCACCAATCGAAGACACACCAGCATTTAAAGCTGGTATTTTGGCAAAAGATGTCATTCTCAAAATCGACAACAAAAGCACCAAAGGGATGGATACCAATCAGGCAGTATCCCTAATTCGAGGTGAAGCGGGATCGCAAGTCAGCTTAACGATTCAGCGCAATGGCCAGACAAAACAGTTTGATATCAAACGGGCGCGGATTGAAATCCATCCAGTTAAATATTCTCAAAAGCAAACTCCAGCAGGCAATCTTGGCTACATTCGCCTGAACCAGTTCAGCGCCAATGCTAGTAAAGAAATGCAAAGCGCTATTAAAGATTTAGAAAGTAAAAAGGTAGCTGGGTATATCCTTGATCTACGTGGAAATCCAGGCGGCTTACTTTTCTCCAGTATAGATATTGCCCGGATGTGGCTGAATAAAGGCACAATTGTTTCTACCATTGACCGCCAAGGTGAGCGAGAGCGAGAAGTAGCAAACGGACGCGCTCTAACAAATAAACCGCTAGTAATATTAGTGGATAAAGGTTCAGCCAGTGCTAGCGAAATCCTTTCAGGAGCGTTGCAGGACAATAAACGTGCAACTCTGGTGGGAACTCAAACCTTTGGTAAGGGATTAGTCCAATCGGTGCGCCCCCTAGAAGATGGCTCAGGATTAGCGGTGACAATTGCTAAATACCATACTCCTAATGATAGAGACATTAATAAGCATGGTATTGATCCAGATATAAAGGTAGATTTGACGGATGCCCAGCGACAGGATTTATGGCTCAATGAACGTGAAAAACTTGCTACCTTAAAAGATCCTCAATATGCTAAGGCAGTGGAAGTGATCAGTAAAAAAATTGCTGCTAAAGGCACAACTACAGCAGAAAAATGAAGGGTTAAGATTGAAGAAGAATTCAGGAGTCAGAATTCAGGAGCGGAGCCGGAGACGCTCCGCCTCCGGTCAGAATAAATCAGTCGGGGATTCAATCTGGTTATCCATCCGCTCGATTACTCGCTAACGCTGCGCTATCCGCCAGTCATACAGAATTCATTCTGAATTCTGACTCCTGAATTCTGTTCGATAAAGTTAGGAGTGAATAATCAGGAGTTATGAATGAAAATCATCATTTCTAACTCTCGTACAGACGCGATTCATCACGTCTTTACCCCTAACTTAAACTGGTTGGCACTTTCCAGACCTAATAAGTCCGACACGCCGAGCGATCGCCTCTCCTTGCGAACTAAATGGCCCCCACTGTTCTATAATCTCTAAATTATCGTCGTCAACTTTGTCGCTGGTGACAATTTCACAATTCCCAGCAGGTTGTTTGACAATATACCAAGTTTGTGTATCATTCATACTTGAAAGAAAAATTTAGTTTTTTATTGCTCCTCAACTACGACACAAATATAGAGCGGCAATTGAAAAACAAGTATTGTTAAATGATAAAGGAAATTTAGGGCTTTGAAGCTCCTACTTCTGGCTGGAGCAAAATAGGTACTCCGCCTTTTTCAGAACCGATAATTACAATTTTAGAATTATTAGATTGAGCTAGTTTTTCTGTAGCTTCAATTGCTCGTAATTGCAGCATTTGGTTAGTCAGTCCAGCAGAAATAATTTTTTGGGAATCAGCAATGCCTTGTGCTTCAATCCGCTTCCGTTCTGCCTCTTGACGCTCTTTTTCTAAAACAAATTTCATCTGCTGATTTTCTTGTTCTACCTTGAGTTTGTTTTGAATTGCAGCTTGCAGAACATCAGGCATTTTGACATTTCGTAAAAGAGCTTCTTCAACGATGAAACCTAAAGTGGGTATTTCATTAGTGAGTTGTTGGTCTATTTTTTGAGCGATTTCTTGGCGTTTTGTAGAGTAGATAGCATTAGCTGGGTAATTTGCTGTGATGGCGCGAACAGTAGAACGGAATCTGGAAATTACCAGTTGGGTTTCGTCAGTTCCAATTGTTTTATATACTGTTGCAGCTTTCTGCGGATCTAGTTTGTATTGAAGACTAACATCAAGATTTAGACTCAAACCTTCCTGGGAGGTTACATCAACGTTTTCTTTCACATCTTTAAGGCGAGTGGAAAAATTTAGCACCTTATTAAAGGGATTTACCAAGTGGACACCAGGAGCAAGGGTCTTTTCGTCAACTTGACCAAATAAGTTGACGACACCGACATTGCCTGGTGGTACAATCACCAAAAGTCTGGAAATTGAATTAAATACTGCAATACTGCCAATCAATATCGTAATCGCGCGTACTGCTAAACGCGATCTTTCACCAGATATCTTACCTGTATTGAGATAAACAAGAGTTGCAATCAAGCTGGTTAAGAGAGAGACTATAAAGCTCATAAGTTTTTTCTCTGTGGTTAAGGCGTATATGCTTAATTACATAATTCCCAGACGCTTTTATGAAATCAATACCTTCGCCATTTTTTGTAGGTTGGGTTAAGCGAAGCAAAACCCAACGTATTTGTTGGGTTTCGTGCCTCAACCCAACCTACGAATCGAGACATTTTTCGATTTGGCGAAGGTATTGGAAATTAATAGATTTATTAGCAAATGGCACGCATAAAAAAAGCCGATAGAGAATCTATCGGCTTTAACTGGCAATATCGAACAGATGATATAGTCTACTGTTTTTGGATAGTTGCTGCTTTGGGAGAAAACTGAATTTTGGGATCAGGCATGAAATTGTATCTCAAATATAATCCTCCCAAAACAAACAGGGTAATTAACAACGCACCAATACCAAGGGGACTGGGAAGCCAGAAGACCGCTTCTATATGGTTGAGTTGCCCAGGCTGGAGTTTCCACACCAGTTGATTACCATTTTTTTCTGGTTCAATGGCAGTTTCAGTTAGTTGAATGTTTTTGGCTCCCCAAGGAGTCTTTAAGCTAAATTCCAAGTCGAGAATTGAACCAGCATTAGCTAGAACGTTACCTTTGCTGGCAATTAGAGCAAGCGATCGCAAATCCAAATCATAAATTAACCGATTTTGGACTAAAACTAAAAAATTGTTTTGCTCTAATAGGACGTTTGATTCAATTTTCGGCAGTTCTGAGTCAGATTTGCTCTGCACAGATTCAGAGGGTTGATTTGTATGGGAATTAAAAAACTCGTTGAACTTCTCTTGCAATTCCCTACCACTGCTAAAAGGAATTGTAACGATGATTTCTTCTTGGGAAATTCGCTGTGCCTTACCCTCAAGTTGACGGGCGCGGCGTTCGATGCTGTTTAACCATTCATATACAGAATCGCCACTAAAACTGGTTAACCGCTCTCCCAACTTAATATGCTGTACGAATTCACCACTATTTGAATTGTCAAAGTTAAGTCCCACATCGTACTTAACACAGCCAGTCAGTAACAAGGATGTTAACAGCACTAGCCACAAAATAAGATTTCGCATCGGAAAGGCGCGGTTGATTTGGTTTCGACCATTTAGTGCCAATACAAAACTAAATGGTCTGATTAACAACCAGAAAATCTTTCCAAAAATTGAAGAATTTGAAACCATAAATTTCCCCAAAAGTCTACATGGTATCAGCCAGGGGTTCCTGAAAAATTCAACCAAACCAAGTACGAGATGGTTAAACCAATGGCAATTAGCGCCACCCAGATAAAGCGATTATCTCTGGTATTGACCTGACTGAGGTCAACAAATTCCGGCTCTGTAGGTTTAGGCTTTTGCTGCACGGAAGATTTAGTCGGTTTAGCAGCTATAGAAATTTTTAGCTCATTATCTGGTAGTTTGCCTAAATCGGGGATTTGGGTCATCCATTCACTAGGTCTTTTCAGCTTTGGTGCTTTTAAGATGTAAACCATCTGTCGCGCTTGTTTGCTGATTTCAATATAGGGATGGCGTTTGAGTCTTTCGCAAAGAGCGATCGCATCATCCGTGCGTCCAGCAGCTTCATAAGCTGTCACCAGGGAAATTTCTACTTCACCCCCAAAGCGAGAATTACGAGCTAACAGGGCGCTGGCCTTTTCTAAATTTTCTACGGCTTCGCGGTATCGCCCATTTTCAAAGGCAATTTTCCCAGTCTGGTGGAAGGTTTTGGCAATTTCTAAATTTTCTACACTCACGTCTTATACAAAAATTAGCACTATTTTAATTTTGCCAATGCAGCAATCTTTTTGGAATCTTTTCAAAGGATGACAATTTGAAAGCAAATAATTAAGACTAGCTCTTTCAAGATGCGTAAAAATTTTGGTAAATGGATTCCTCTTTAAGCTCTATACTCTGTGTCCTCTACGCCTCTGCGGTTAGAAAAAATACTTTTAAACCGCAGAGGCACAGAGATCGCTGAGAAAAAATAAGAGATTTTACGAGTCACTTTGAAAGGGCTAATCCTAATAATCTCTAAAAATAAAATAATGGTTTTGGCTATTGTTTGCGTAAGCCCTGTGATTAAAAATTCTGGTATTAAATTAGTGAAGGGCAATATCTGATGACAAACTGCTTTGCACCTACGCACGTTTTCATTACCTATTCCCGGTAAAGTAGGGAGACGATAAAGATATGGAGATAAGGGGAATAATGCCCAATTCTCCATACTGCATAAGCATCAAGAGGTAAATTGAGAACCGAGAATCATTGTCCCAATTCCAACGTCAGTAAAGATTTCTAGTAACAAGGCGTGAGGAATGCGACCATCAATGATGTGTGCTGCACGGACTCCTTGAGCAAGCGATCGCACACAACAACTAACTTTGGGAATCATCCCACCGCTAACGATACCATCAGCAATCAACTGGCGGGCTTCACGAATATCTACTTTTGGAATCAAAGTAGATTGGTCTTTGTAATCTTTTAAAATTCCACTAGTGTCGGTCAGTAAAATTAACTTTTCTGCTCCTAGTGCCGCAGCGATTTCTCCTGCTACAGTATCGGCGTTAATGTTATAAGCTTGCCCTGTCTCGTCTGCGGCGACGCTCGACACTACCGGAATATAGCCATTGCTAGCGAGGGTGTCCAAAATCTTGATGTTAACATTACTGACTTCCCCCACAAAACCGATGCCTTCTTGACCTTGGGGACGGGCTGTAAATAGATTACCGTCTTTACCGCAGAGTCCTACAGCCAATCCACCAGCTTGGTTAATTAGGGCGACAATTTCTTTGTTAACTCGACCAACTAAAACCATTTCTACCACATCCATTGTGGCGGCATCGGTGACTCGCAGACCATTCTTAAATTGTGGTTCGATTCCCAGCTTATCTAACCAACTGTTAATTTCTGGGCCACCGCCGTGGACTACAATCGGACGCAAGCCAACGCAAGATAAGAATACAATATCGCGGATAACTTTGTCTTTGAGTGTGCTATCTTTCATCGCTGCGCCACCATATTTGACAACAACAGTGCGACCGGCGAATTGTTGAATATAAGGTAGTGCTTCACTGAGTACACGCACACGAGTGGCTTCAGTTTGTCTGATGTATTCAGAATCGTTGTCCGTCATGAGGAGCCTAACAGAGAGAGTTAAAACCTATTCCAGTCAGTGTAGAAGACTTTGTAACCTGTAACAATGTCTCACTCTACAAATTAACTATTCCCACATTACCCGACACAATAAGCAAGCGATCGCTCCTTCAAGCCTCTAGAATTGAAATCATTCGGCTGAAGCTAGGGAATGAAAATGACCACGCTGCTAATTCAAACTGAAAGCACACCCCTAACGGTAAATTTCCCCTCCCTTGTGCAGATGACAAATGAGCAGTTCTACGAATTTTGTCAAGCTAATGGAGATTTGCGAATCGAGCGTACTGCCAATGGGGAAGTCATCATTATGCCACCAGCTTTTTCAGATACGGGCAACCGTAACTTTAACATTGCTGCACAGCTTGGGTATTGGACTGAACAAGATGGCACTGGCATAGGCTTTGACTCCAGTGCAGGTTTTACACTACCCAGTGGAGCGATGCGTTCCCCTGATGCTTCTTGGATTGAACTGGAGCGCTGGAATGCTTTAACAGATTCACAAAAAGCCTCATTTGCACCAATTTGTCCCAGTTTTGTGATTGAGTTACGCTCATCCAGCGATCGCCTGATAAAATTACAAGAGAAAATGCAGGAGTACATCGATAACGGTACATCACTAGGCTGGTTAATAGATCGGCAGAATCGAAAAGTCTACATTTACCGCCCTAATCGAGAAGTTGAGATTTTGGAAAATCCCGAAGCAGTTAGTGGTAATCCAGAATTACCGGAGTTTATCCTACGGATGGGCAAAATTTGGTAATTTGAGTTTTCCTAATGAGAAGCTTGGGGTTTGAGAACGTTAGGAATTACCTCAATTATTCTGTTGGCAATGTCTTCAGGTGCTTCTCGCTCTTGGACAGTAATGTGCAAATCGGCTTGAGAGTAAAGTGGTGTTCGTTGTTCGAGGAGCGATCGCAATTTGCCTTTAGGATCAGCATCTTGCAAGAGCGGTCTGGTGGTATCCTCAGCTAAACGGCTGTAAAGTAGTTCAACTGGCACATCTAGCCACACTATCAAACCGTGGTGCAAGTAACCCCAATTTTCTCGCCGTAATACAATACCTCCACCGGTTGCGATCGTCAATTTTGTAAAAGCACAAACTTGTGAAAGCACATCACTTTCTATCTGGCGAAACTCTGCTTCACCAACTTCTGCAAATAACTGATTGATAGATTTACCTGTCGCCTGGGTAATAACATCATCGGTATCCACAAACCCATAACTCAGATGCTTTGCTAGTAAGCGCCCCACTGTAGTCTTACCAACGCCCATCATACCAATTAAGTACAGGTTGACTCCTTGTAATAAGCTGCTCACCAGTTGCTTCGCTCCAATTAATTAGTCTGAGTTTTGAGTCACAGTTTCCAATTATAAACTCAACTACTCATACGTGCGTATTCAAGTGATACCTGGATTTTGCTGCAACAATACACTTTATTCGCTACAACTTTGAACACTGAAATTAGTAATTACCACAGAAATATAACTACCAATAAAACCTCCAATCAATTTATTATCAACTCTTTTTAAAGCTTTTCCTTTGTCGATATCAAGTTTACGTATAACTTTTATAACTTTCCATCTTCTTTAGCTTTTATAAATTCATTCTTCTATTAAGCTCGATTAACTGCTGTTATTGATGTATTTAAAATTACTCAAGCAATACTTGGACTAATATTTGATTTCTCAAAAAACTTAATACAACAAAAAGAGCATTCTTTCCGTTGCTTCTTATACCAATTCCCTAAAATTAAGAAACAGATGTAAACCCTAAAAGGCAAGTATCTCTAAGTTTTTTAATTGCGTTAGCGTAGCGGGGCGAAGCCCATTGTGAATTAGTATTACCTCTTGCCCGATTAAGGGAAATTACTATGGCTACGTCATGCTGCGCCAACAGAAATCAAAGTGGATTCTTACAGATTTAGCAAATATTCCGTGAAGTTACTATAAATAATCAACGATGAATTTCTCAAGTATGTAGCAAATATCCTCATCTAACCTAGTAATTGCCGTATATTAATCGCTATGCTTAACCAAAAAATTAATATAGCTTGTTTGAAACTTTATCCAAACAATTGCTGTCTATTTAAATAATCCGAATTTTTACTCTGGTAGATAAATTTAAGTATACACAATACTGTGTTTTCAATAGTACGGTATCAGTAGTCTAAAAATCTAGTTATAACAAGTGCTGCTCAATTAAATGTTTTCGATAGAGGTGTAAATAATGACTTATATACTGCGATCGCTCAAGAAAGCTTTATAAATAAAAAAGTTTTGATACAAAAAATACTGCATATTTCACCGCAATAAGCCTGAATGAATAAATATAGGATGAATGAGGCGTCAACCATGAATAGAATTCGTGACGTAGTACAAAAAGCTTTAGCAACTGGCTATTTGACAGTGGAAGCTGAAAATCAACTACGACAATTGTTGACTACCCGATATGACTTGGAAGATTTTAATGCTTTCATGGCTTTGCAAGAAGCTGCCATGACTGGTAAGGTCAAGCAAGAATCTAGAGAGAGGTGTGGCATCAAGTAGAGACGTAACACGCTACACCTCACCGACGGGAGCGTTTATCATCATCCTCAAAATCTTCATCATCATCAAAAAATTCCCAATCATCATCATCGGCTTGATTGGTAGTCGGCGGCTGATAAGGGGGAATGATTACGCGGTAATCGGCATCGTAGACGGATTCAGTCTTTCCCGCAGCCGTATTTTTTGGCTCACGGTAGCTGTAGGAGTAAACTGAACCAGACTGAGAACTGCTTTTAGCTTCTGATTGACGTTCGTAATTTTTAGAGTCTCTAGCAGGTTGAGCTTCAGGGTTAGGTTTAGGCGCTGCTTCTGACTTTTCATCAAAGTTCCAATCATCATCTGTATTGCCATTTGTCTCCCAATCATCAAATTCATCACTAGTAGTAGGCTCTTCTTTTTTACTAGCTGGTGGTGGAGGATTGCTAGGGCGAGATGGAGGTTCTTCTCTTTGGGTTGTCTTTGCACGAGGCGAAGTTGTGCTACGACGTTCAGAAGTTTGGCGTTGTCCTGCTACAAAATAATTCGATAAGTTAAACAATGTAGCAATCAATATAGACGTGAAAGCACCTATGGTAGTACTGAACAAAATCCATATCGCTAGTGGTAATGGTTGAGTTTGCACGCCCAAAAATACTAGCGATAGGGCAGGTGAGAAATTTTGGACTAACAACAGCGTTAGTCCTCCCAGTACTGCCACCAATAGAATTAAGCGAATTACAGCCATAGCAATTTTGTCAGTTGTCAGTTGTCAGTGGTCACTGAAGAGGGAAGGGGGCAGGGAGCAGGGAGCAGGGGGAAAACCCTATAAATAAATTTATTGGCTCTAAGACCCTAATGAAGTGGGGAATTCCAGAATCTTTCTCCCCCTGCTCCCCTGCCTCTTTGGTCAGTGGTCAGTTGTCAGTCATCAGTCTGATTACTCTTCACTAATTACTGTTCACTGACTACTGACACTATCAGCTATCTCTATCATTACCCTTTTAGGACTATTGTGAAATTTCTGATCAGTCCACTGAGGGCGTTAGCGACGGCCTTCCCACCTCTGAATCGGGATGCAGTCAATATCTAGTTGATCTAAAGCACGAGCAACTACAAAATCAACTAAATCCTCGATGGTTTGGGGATTATGATACCAAGCAGGAATAGCGGGGACAATTCTCACTCCAACTTCAGCTAATGAGGTTAAGTTACGCAGGTGGATGAGGCTAAAAGGTGTTTCACGAGGAACAATGACCAGTTTTCGCCCTTCTTTGAGTTGGACATCTGCTGCCCGTTCTAGTAAATCGGAACTCAAGCCAACGGCTAGCTTTGCCACTGTACTCATGCTGCATGGAATAATTATCATCCCCAGAGTGGCAAAGGAACCACTGGCAATCCCGGCTCCAACATCACCCCAAGGATGGCAGCGGAGTTTACCTGCAAGGGCAACTCCAGCTTGCTCTCGCCAAAATTGTTCTTGCCCAGTTGGTTCTGATGGCATCCGAATTTCCTGTTCTGATTGCCAAACCATGTAAGTAGATTTAGAGGCAACCAATTCAATACTATAATCCGCTTCAAGCAAAAATTTGATCGCGCGAACAGCGTAAATCAGACCAGATGCGCCCGATACGCCTAAAATTAAAGGTTTGGTGTTATTTGACACGTAATAAATAATTCGTTGATTTTACTCCTCCTCAGAGTAAGGGTCTAGGTCATCAGGTTCAATGTCATTTGGTAAGTAGAGGTCTGAAAGATCGTCATTGGAACCATTACCGCTTAAACCTTTGGGTACACCATCGCTGCCAACTGTTACCAAATCAATTTGCTGACGGTAATAATCAACGCTCTTAACTTGTACGGCGACGCGATCGCCTAGTCTATAAGAAGCGCGATTTTTGCGACCAAACAATGCTTGTTGTCTGGCGCGATATTCATACCAATCATCTTTGAGAGAACTGACGTGTACTAATCCTTCTACCCGCAAAGGCACACCAGGATTACTGCTGGATTCTACTTCTGCGGCTGGTACTTCAATTTCCACAAAGAAACCGTAGGATTGAACGCCAGTAATCACACCTTGAAATACCTGACCGATGCGTTGCTTCATCAGTTGGGCTTTTTGCAGTCCGGCTAAATCGGCTTCAGCTTCTTGGACTTCTTTTTCTCGGTCGTTGAGTTGGACAATTACCCTAGTCAAATCGCTTTGCAGTTCTTGCTGTAATTCTGGGGGTAAAACATTCCAGTTAATTTCCTCGTGGCTGGAGGAGTGGCGCAGGTTAACGCGCTCTCTTACACGGGTATTGCGGCGATCGCGTCCGTTTTCAAGTAGGCTGTAATACACTCTCTGCATCAGCAAATCTGGGTAACGTCGCAATGGGGCACTAAAATGGACATATTGCGGTAGTGCCAGACCAAAGTGAGATCCTTTGGTGGTGCTGTATGCCGACGGCTTGAGGGTATCTTGCAATAAGTAAGTCAGAACTTGCTCAGAGGGAGATTCCGCAAAAGCTGTGGTCAAATGCTGATAATCTAAAGGTTGGATATCGGCTTCTGGATCTAGTGTCAGGTCAACGCCCAAATTGACTGCCAACTTCAGCATTTCCTGAACGTCTTCGACATCGGGTGTGCCTTGGACTCGCCAAATAGCGGGAACACCAAGAGCATTTAAGTGAGTTGCTACCAGTTGATTAACTAACAGTACCAACTCTGTGAGTAGCGATCGCACTGGTAAATCATTCACCACCACAGCGCCGAGAATCCCCTCATCATAATAGGCGTTTTGGCTGGGCGGCAGATTCAACTGGAGGCTACCACGAGTCAAGCGTACCTGTTTCACAGCCGTTTGCAAGGCTTGGAGGTCTTGCAGGATTTGGAAAACCTGTGATGATTTATCTTGAGCTTCACCTGTGAGAATTGCTTTAGCAAGTTCTGTAGTCAGTGCAGTCTCTACGTTGATCACACTGGGTTGAATTTCCCACTCCAGCACTTCTCCCGATTGAGGATCAATGGTAATTAAAAAAGAGATGGTTAAGCGATCGCTCCCAGGTAATAAAGAACAGCGTTCTGCTACAACTGGGGGCAAAATTGGCAACACCAATTCTCCTAAATACACCGATTTGCCGCGTTTGAGTGCTTCTCTATCTAAAGCTTCGTCAGGTTGGACGTAGTGAGAAACATCGGTAATATGAACGCCCAAAAGCCAATTTCCGGCTAGGTTTTTTTCTAAACTAAAAGCGTTTTCTATAACTTTTGTATCGCCATTTACCCCTTCAATGGTGAAGGTAAATAAATTACGCAAATCCAGCCGATTTTTCAGGTCTGCTTTGAGTAGCTTTTTAGGTAACTTAGCGGCTGCTTCTAGAACATGATCGGGAAAAGTCCGGGAGAGGTCGTGTTTGCACGTAACTAAATCTATATCAGCAGCAGCTTCGGCATCGCTGCCGAGGACTTGTACCACTCGACCAAGGGGAGGATATTGAGCCAACGGGTAACGCAAAACTTCCACATGAACCAAGTGATCAATCGCTTCTTCCAACTTCGCTTCGTTGGGTTGGATTTTGAGTTCAAACAGCAATCGATCGTCTAAAGGCACAGCCCGGAAACCAGTTTCCACCTGCTTAATTCGTGCCAGTAACGTGTGATTAGAGCGTTCGAGAATCAGCTTCACCTCCCCTTCAGGAGAGCGACGGCGGCTGCCTTCCTTGAGAACTCTAACCAAAACGCGATCGCCATTCCAAGCATTACTCAAATGACTCTCGCGGATGTAAATATCCTCGGCTCCTTCCACATCTTGAATAGCAAAGCAAAAGCCTTTACTAGAACAACGAAGCTTTGCCTCGATTACTCCCTCTTCGGAGACACGGCGGTACTTGCCCCGTTCTTTCACTAAAATACCGATTTTTTCAAGAACATCTAAGGCAATGTGAAGTTTTTGTAAGCTTTTTTCATCTTCACAGCCAAGTTTCTTTTCTAAAACCTTCCGAGCTACCAATTTATCATCGGTGAAATTGGCAAGGAGTGTAGCGATTGAAAATTCCATGCAGTGAACCGACCTTTGGTCAAAACATCATTTGTTGTTTAACAAAACAGAATTCAGGAGTCAGTGGACAGAACTCAGAATTTAATTCTCTGTAACTTGCGGATAACGCAGCAATAGCGAGTCCACAAGCGTCTGAATCAAGGTGTTCAAGTCCCCCACAAAAATTTTCTTGTTTTGTGGTCAACTTTCGTAATAGCGGGGAATTCAGAGCCGCTATCTTGATTCTGAATTCTGAATTCTGACATTCTGAATTCTTCTTCAATCTGGTTCATTCCTGTATATCCTCACGGCCTACAGAAACAAGCTGGAAACGAATTACCCAGAGGCAAGGCTTCCTAAGTTCTAAGGAAAGGAAGCCCAACCCAGCAAGAGTAGGATACTCCAGCAGTTCCAAGCAAAGGAAGCCTACCCACGGACAACTCTGGGCATCTACGAACTTCTCACTGCACGATGCTCTCAGAATTCGCCTGCGTTCAAGTTCCTTCACCTAACCAAACTTAAGATTGCACGCCTGATTTAAGATTTAGCCCCGCTAGTTAATTACGCGACGGGTTTTTGAGAAGCTGGGTTTAGATAATCCATACTGTCCAAAAGCGCTATGCGGGAGAGCCACTGCGGTGAGGCAGCCCCCGTCTTGGCGGTTCCCATCGCTGGGGGACTGCCTTTCCCGTTGGGTCTTGGGGCCTCCCCAAGTGGAGGAGGCAGTGCGGTCTTGGGGTCTCCCCAAGTGGAGCAACTGCCGTCAAGTGGCGTGGAAACTACAGGTGTTTGATTGTTTAGAGTGAAGGTAATTTTACGCCATTAGAATCTGATTTTTAACTAGGAGGAACTGCCGGTGAACCCAATTTTCCCACATGTAGAATCGGTAACAATTAGGTTAGCAGCTTAATAAGCAGTGAGGGCGAACCTTATCTCCATTATTGTAGATTTAGAGCGCACTTCCAGAAAATAGTTCTAGATATCTAGTTGGGTAATCAGTATAGCATTGCAAGCAAGACTACCCAGACAAGTTAGCACTAGCCAAAAACTTCGTCAAAAAACACCTACTGCTACAATTGGGACACGAGATAAAGCATCAAAAGGGACTGGGGATTGGGTATTAGGGATTAGGTATTAGGGATTAGGATAAAATAATTCTTTCCCAGTGCCCAGTCCCCAGTCCCAAGTCCCCAATCCCAAGTACCCAAAAGATTTAGATTGGTAACAGTATTATGTTGGCTCAATTCCAGAGCTTGTATCCCAACGGCAGCCTGATTTCTGAATTAGTGCAGATTTTTCAAGGAAAATATATTGTTCGGGCAAGCGTGCAAATTGAAGGTGTAACCCGTGCGACGGGTATGGCAGCAGCAGAAACAGTAGAAGCAGCAGAAGACCAAGCCAGAACTAGGGCGTTGATAGTTTTGGGTATTACAAATGCACCACAAGAATCAATGGCATTTAGCTCGATTCCAGTTTCCCCAACGCAGGTAAATCCTTCCTTGAATACCAAAGCTGGATTAAGTGAGTCTAGTTATTCCTCTACAAGAGAGGGGGATTCTGTTGGTAGTCAATGGCCCGCAGTCAGCGATAAAGAAAAATCTATACCACCCTCCAAAGTCCGCAACATCAAACCAGAAGTAGTAACAACTAGTAACGAACATTATGACTACAGCAGTGCTGCACCCCTATTAAGCGACACTTATAGCCAAGATTTAGGTCAAAACCTTCCTGTGACTGCCAACCAGGAGCTAGAATTTGAGCCTCCAGTTGAAAGCTTGGAAATAACGTTTAGTAACGAGCCAGAAAATCAAACATTTCCACCAATTTCTGCTAATAATGTCACACCATTTACACCCCGGAGTTACACGCCTCAAGAGGATGTCCCTACCCCGACTGTGACAGGAAAGAGAAAGAAGAAAGCTGAACCTGTGGATTTATCGGATGTCATTGCTAAAACAGATGTCGAACTTCAGCGTCTAGGCTGGACACCAGAACAGGGACGGGAGCATCTGATTAAAACCTACGGTAAGCGGGGGCGAACTTTGCTAACTGAAGAAGAATTACACGGATTCCTCAAATTTCTCCAATCTGAGCCAGACCCAATAGCGGGATTTTGATTTGTCATTAGTCATTAGTCATTGGTCATTGGTAAGGGCTAGTGACTAATAACATAGGCTATTGAAACGGTAAGGAAGCTATGGAAGCTGTGAATTTTTCTGAAGTAATTGCTCAAACAGATGCCGAGATGCAGCGATTAGGCTGGACAATAGACCAGGGGCGAGAGCATCTGATTGAAACTTATGGGAAGCGATCGCGTACTTTTCTGACAGAAGTAGAATTATTAGGCTTCCTCCAATACCTTGTATCTAAACCGACACCAACATTACACGAAATTTTGATTGCCAAAATTAATGTTGAAATCAAACGGTTATGGTGGACAGAAGAGGAGGGACAAGAACATCTCAAAAAAACTTATGGAAAGCGATCGCGTACCTTACTCACACAAGTAGAATTACTGGACTTCTTTCAATACCTTGTATCTCTACCTACAATAGAATCCCCCACGGATTTTGACGCGGAATATGAAGAGTTCCAAGATTTCTCTACATACTCAGAAGAATCAGACAAGGTAATTACTAGAATGCCTTCTGAGAATTTATCTCAGATATTGGATAAAACCGATGTCGAAATGCAGCGTCTAGGCTGGACAACAGAACAGGGGCGAGAGCATCTGATTGAAACTTATGGAAAGCGATCGCGTTTTTTGCTTACAGAAGTAGAATTATTAGACTTCCTCCAATATCTCCAATCTCAGCCAGACCGACTAGTTTGATGGATGAATAAGTTCGTAGTAAGGACTTTAGTCCTTGATTTGAGCGCTAAAGCGCTCACTACGAACCAAGCAAACTTGACTTGACAGACTACTAGCGGGATTTTAGTTAGTCATTTTTCCAAATCGGTATTAAGTACTTGAGTAGACTACCCATCGTAAAAACAACCCCTCTTCATTTATAAAGAGGGGTTGTTTTTGGGGTTTGAGAGAATTAAAAGTGGTAAATTACCATTTACCAATCGTGACTATTAATTAAGAACAGCAACTCCTGGACGACTACCAGCAGCGTGACGGTCAATCACTTGGTCAATCAAACCATAATCCCTGGCTTCTTCTGGTGACATGAAGAAGTCACGTTCAGTATCTTCAGCAATGCGCTCAATTGGTTGACCTGTATGTTCGGCTAAATAGTCATTTAGTCGCTTCTTGTGGTACAAAATTTCCCGCGCCTGAATTTCAATATCAGTTGCCTGTCCTTGAGCGCCACCGAGAGGTTGATGAATCATAATCCGAGAATGGGGTAAACTCATCCGCTTACCCTTAGCACCCGCACTGAGGAGGAAAGCGCCCATACTCGCCGCCAATCCGGTACAAATTGTACAGACATCAGGGCGAATATGTTTCATAGTGTCAAAAATGCCCATACCAGCCGTCACCGAACCACCGGGAGAATTGATGTACATATAAATGTCTTTCTCCGAGTCTTCGGCATCCAAATACAGCAGTTGGGCAACAATCAAGTTAGCAATGTTGTTGTCAACTTGTTGTCCCAAAAAGATGATGCGCTCACGCAACAGCCGTGAGTAGATGTCAAAGGCGCGTTCGCCTCGACCCGATTGTTCAATAACGATAGGAATCATGGAAGCGTGTTTGTGGCTACTTTAAATACATTTTATCGGTGACAGCACGAAACTGGGGTTTATCTGTGGTTTATCTCTACTGTTCTCAAGCAGATAATTTAAACCTTTATTAAGAAAGGCAGGAGGCAGGAGGAAAACCGCCCTCAGTTATAACTTCGCAATTAGAGGGAGCAAGGGTTTAACACCCCTACAAACTTTCGTAAGAAAGCGGGAAGCTAACGCAACAGTGGCTTCAATTCAGTCTTCACTTAGCCTTGTCGTTCGCGTAACGTCCTGCAAATAAGTGAAGAAGTCATCAATTCTATGCCTATAAGTGAATTCCTCCTACCTTTTGCCTCTTGCCTCCTGTCCAAAAAGAGTACAAAAGATGATTTTGCAATAGATTCAACGTCTAAGGGCACTTTTTAGCCGTAAAAGGTGTCTAACAGGATATCCCATGTAGGGAAATCAAAAAACTTCAATCATCGCCAACCTCATAATCTCGGCCTTTGCTGGGCAACTTGGGCGATGTAGTCATTAAACCGATAACCGAAATCCAACTTGCTTAGGGATTTATCTTAGTTATATGTAACATTTTAAACATTTTTTTAAGATTTCCCTCAGCAATTATCACAGTTATTTTGTTAGATTCGGTAAATCGATAGTACGAGGTGTATTTAGAATAACCAGTCCTCATTACAATGCTATCCACTCACAAGAGACGTGCCATGCTGGAAAAACTTATACAAGCCGCCATCATCACCTTCTTGCTCCACTTGATAGCAGGACTTAGCCCAAATACTTTAATTCAGTCAAAGACAGCATCACCTGTGCAAGAAGCACCACCAAATATTGTTAGTTTGCTATTGCGATCTTTTCAGTAAAAATATTTCACAAATTACACAGGTGTCGGCGATATCAATGATGTACACTACTCCAACTCAAGGAGTAACTCGCTTGTAGGATTATCTTACATATACATAGCTGTCGAGGCTAACACTCCTGGGAACAAGGTAGACTGAGCAAAGAAGGCAACTATTTGCATTTGATCATGACTAATCGCCTTGCTGAAGCTAAGAGCCTCTATCTCCGCAAACACGCCGAAAACCCCATTGATTGGTGGCCTTGGTGTGATGAAGCACTTGCAACTGCAAGGGCGCAAAATAAACCGATTTTTCTTTCCATTGGCTACTCTAGTTGCCATTGGTGTACTGTCATGGAAGGCGAAGCTTTTTCTGATAGTGCGATCGCTGATTACATGAACACCAATTATCTTCCCATCAAAGTAGACAGGGAAGAAAGACCTGACCTCGATAGCATCTATATGCAGGCTTTGCAGATGATGACTGGTCAAGGAGGTTGGCCTTTAAATATTTTTCTTTCTCCAGAAGATTTAGTGCCGTTTTACGCTGGGACTTATTTCCCTGTAGACCCGCGCTATGGTCGCCCTGGATTTTTGCAGGTGTTGCAAGCCCTTCGCCGTTATTACGACACCGAAAAAGTAGAATTACAGCAACGCAAAGCCTTAATTATTGAGTCTCTACTCACGTCTGCGGTACTGCAAGATGGTACAACAGATGAGCTTGAAGACCGGGAATTACTCCGCCAAGGTTGGGAAACCAGCACAGGTGTAATTACTCCTAATCAATCTGGTAATAGCTTTCCGATGATTCCCTATACAGAATTAGCTCTGCGGGGAACTCGATTTAATTTTGAATCTCGTTATGATGGCAAACAAGTTTGTATCCAGCGAGGACTAGATTTAGCGCTGGGAGGCATTTATGACCATGTAGGTGGTGGCTTTCATCGCTATACTGTTGACCCGACTTGGACAGTACCGCATTTTGAAAAGATGCTCTACGACAATGGACAGATTGTGGAGTATCTCGGAAATTTATGGAGTGCAGGAGTCCAAGAACCAGCGTTTGAGAGAGCAGTCGCTGGTACTGTACAATGGCTGAAGCGCGAAATGACCGCGCCGGAAGGTTACTTCTATGCTTCTCAAGATGCCGACAGCTTTACTGAATCCACGGCGGTAGAACCAGAAGAAGGAGCTTTTTATGTTTGGAGTTACAGCGAAGTTCAAGAACTGTTAACGCCTGAAGAATTAACGGAATTACAACAACAATTTACTGTTACCCCTAACGGGAACTTTGAAGGACGTAATGTTTTACAAAGAAGGAATTCAGGTAAACTGAGTGCAACGCTAAAAGCAGCACTGGACAAGCTGTTTATTGTTCGCTATGGCGTTAGTTCTGAGTCGCTAGAAACTTTTCCCCCGGCTCGTAACAACCAAGAAGCAAAAACCACTAATTGGCCAGGTCGCATTCCCTCGGTGACAGATACGAAGATGATTGTCGCCTGGAATAGCTTGATGATTTCTGGGCTAGCTAAGGCTGCTGGTGTTTTCCAAGAACCATCATATTTGGAATTAGCAGCACAAGCAGCGAATTTTATTTTGGAAAATCAATTCGTAGATGGACGTTTTCAGCGACTCAACTATCAAGGCGAACCAACCGTTTTAGCCCAATCTGAAGACTACGCTTTGTTTATTAAAGCTCTGCTAGATTTACAAGCTTCCAACCCTGAGAATCAGCGATGGTTAGAAAAAGCGATCGCTATTCAAGATGAATTCAACGAATTTCTCTGGAGTGTGGAATTAGGTGGTTATAATAACACATCAAGCGATTCTAGTCAAGATTTAATTGTCAGAGAACGCAGTTACGTGGATAATGCTACACCATCAGCAAATGGAATTGCGATCGCTAATCTTGTTCGTCTCACTTTACTCACCGATAATCTAGATTATTTAGATTTAGCGGAACTTGGTTTGAAAGCTTTTAAGAGTGTAATGCATCGCTCTCCCCAAGCTTGTCCCAGCTTATTTACAGCCTTAGATTGGTATCGTAATTCTACCTTAATTCGCAGCACCACTGAGCAGATCAACTCTCTGATCCCCAAGTTTTTGCCAACGGCTGTGTTTGCTATAACATCTGATTTTCCAGAGGGAAGCGTTGGGTTAGTTTGCCAAGGTTTGAAGTGCCTTGCTCCAGCAGAAAGTGTAGAACATTTATTGCAGCAAGTAGAGAAAAGTCAGAATAGAGGATGATTTTTAAACGCAGAGGGACGCTGAGGAAAGCGCAGAGGTACGCAGAGTTTTTTGTAAGAGAATTCGCTACGAACTTACAAAATTCTGCACTTAGTCCCTAGAACTCAATTCGATGTATAACTATGAAGAACCGAAGCGAATTAACAGCAATTGTATTAGCTGGCGGTAAGAGTTCTCGGATGGGTCAAGATAAAGCCTTGATTCCCATTCAAGGGATACCTTTGTTACAGCGAGTTTGTGGGATTGCTCAAAGCTGTACTGATGTTATTTATGTAGTCACTCCCTGGCCAGAACGCTATCAAAACTTGCTTTTGCCTGGTTGTGAGTTTATCCGAGAAGTACCTTTGTCTGGAGAATCTTTAGCCCAGGGGCCTTTAGTGGGTTTTGCTCAAGGGCTAGCTGAAGTCAAAACAGAATGGGTGCTGTTGCTAGCTTGCGATTTGCCGAGGTTGCGGGTTGAGGTGTTGCAAGATTGGGTAACTAGACTTGATAGCGTGGGGGATAATGCGATCGCAGCTTTAGCTCATCATCCTAAAGGGTGGGAACCTCTGTGCGGTTTCTATCGCCGTCGTTGTTTGCCGCAACTTTTAGAGTTTATCAATCAAGGGGGGCGATCGTTTCAGCAATGGCTGCGGCAATATCCTGTGGAAATTTTGCCTTTAGCAGAACCCGAAATGCTGTTTAACTGTAATACACCAGAGGACTTGACTTTAAGTTAATTCCGAGTATAAAAAATGCTAGTCTTTCAAGATTAGTTTACTTTTTGGTGAGCGCTAGCGATCGCATTGTGAACACTAAAGATGCTCGTGCTTGCGCTAGGCGCTTTCTGGATGGTGTAGATCGTGTACGCTATTTCCTAACGACACAATTGGGTGATTGGCGAAATTGAGCCTTTGCCGTTTAACGAATGCGACAAAATTTGCGATCGTTATCATTCTGAGGATATTGCCAAGAATAGGCAAAATGGCTAACTCCCTTCAGTTGCGGGGCAAATTTACGGAGTGCCTGCATTTGCGCTTCTAAGGATGGACGATTACTGATCGATGCTCCCCATTTGCCGGCTAAAGCTGGAATCACTTTAGTACCCGGTTTTGTCGCACTTAAAACCCGTTGCACTTGCGCCACAATACAACTGACATTACCGCAATTTCCATAAGACATGGGATGCCACTCTAATGTAGGGGAGAAGCGATCCCAAGGTTGTAAGCGAGAATCATACCCTTGTCCTACAGTTTGGTTGCCATCAGGGAAAAACACTACTCCCGTGGGAACTCCTTGCTGCTTTGCTGGGTAGGTGGCTATGTTGACAAAATCTAGAATTCCTTGCATGGCGTGAGCAACTGCAAGCTGCCACAATTCCCATTGCAAAAGTGGTTGTCTGTCGGTTGCAGGCAGAATTGATTTTTGCGCTGCTGGGGGAATGCGTCCTTGCCAGAGAGGTTCCCCTTCCTGGGGATAAAGTCGATCAATTTCGGCGATATCTCCGGCGGTGACATATCCTTTGCTCAAATAGCGGCGAATTAAGTCTAGTCCTTTGTAATTCAGTGCCCGTTTAAATAAAGCTTCTTGAATTGCGGGACTATATAGCCATAAATCTGAAACTTTGGTGGCGATGGAATCACTTCCTGCTTGGCGCGGATAGCGCACGTAGTCTAATAGCAAGCCATCTGGACGACGGCGCAAAACTTCTTTTACTAATTGGTTGTAGTCGCTTTTTGCTTGGGAGTTGTAGGGGTCGATAAATAGTTGAGAGCCGTTATCTACAACATATAGGCTGGTTTGACCTTTACCATTGCGAGCGATCGCACTTTCTCTATCTCGGCGCTGGGCGTAAGTATAGCCGAAATTGTTAGTAAACATCCAGGCGTAGACCTTCAAACCACGTTGCCGACCTTTTTGAATTGCTGTGGCAAGTATATCGATGTTTTCTGTCCCTGGAGTCCGAATTACAGAAGGCCACGCTGTTCGGTTAGCTTTTGCTGGCAATAACACCTGCCCATCATAAAATACTTCTATATAAACTTGGTTATAGCCACGGTTGACAATCCGATCCATAACCTGGTCGATTATTCCTGGCTGAATGTCACAGGGATACAAGCGCAACCAGAGAGCCTGGATTTGTGGCCAAGTGCGAGTGCGACACTGCTGTAATTCCTGCGCCTGTTTTTTTAGTAAGTTTTGGTAGCGGGTTTGAGCATCTTGATTGCCTTTAAGGGCTGATAAACGTAAGTTTTCTTTTTCTTTTGCCGATGATGATGATAACTGACAATATTGGGTTACTTGTGCCCTTGCTGGTTCGGTTCCAAAATTGGGCAGTAAGGTACTAGTAGTGAAAGCAACAGCGAATAGATGCCGCCAAAATAATGTTGATCTTGCAACGTTCAAAGGATGGTTAGACATACCTAGCAGTAGATGGACACAATAATCATCAACCCCAATTCAGATAATTGTAGGCAACGTGTATCAAATTATATAGTTAAGCAGTAAGGGTTTTAAAACCTATTTTTTCAAGACTGCGAAAGCCTTATTTGTGTTGCCACATTTTTTATAAATATAAAAACGTATATCTGAAAAATTTATCTACTATTAGGTAGATGCGAGATCTACATTTTTAATTTTCGAATGTGGTGTTGAGTATGCTTATTATGCGATTTTCACTCCAGAAGGAATTTTAATATGCATCGTCGTTGGCTCTTATCTGCTTTAGCGTTTTTGATGAGTATAGTTTTAGCTGCTTGCACAACTGCAACCACTCAGCAGCCGCAAATAAAAATTACAAACCCGGCTGAGACAATAAACACGAATTCTCGACAACTACCAACAGAATCAGCAAAAAGAGTTGTTGCTCTTTCTTCTCTTTCTGCGGATATCATCTCTCGACTCGATCCAACAAAAATTGTCGGGATCACTGGTAGTAAATTATTCAAGGATGACTCGAAATTCAAAGATATTCCTCGCGTCAGTGAAGGACAAAGCCCACCAAATTTAGAAAAAGTGGTGGCACTAAAACCAGATTTAGTTATTGGTGCAGAAGGTTTTTCTAACATCCCAATTCAAAAACTTCAGCAGCTAGGAATCCCGACTTTGCTAGCTAAAGTGAATAACTGGGAATCTCTAGAAGAACTTACTAAAACCCTTGCCAAATCAATTGATGTCGATCCTCAACCTTTGTTAAATCGTTATAAAACTTTCTTACCAGAAAAGCCAACTCAGGGTTTTTCTACTTTAGCGTTAGTTAGCCGTCAACCAATTTTGTCGCCGAACAAAAATAGTTGGGCGGGGGATTTGCTGACTAAATTCCAGGCGAAAAATATAGCAGCAGATTTACAAGGAAAAAGTCCAATTGGTGGATATGTGACACTTTCGGCTGAGAAGGTTTTAGAAGCAAATCCAGAGGTAATAATTTTGGTTAATCCCCCGCAAGGTAATTCGGAAGCAGGGCTTTTAGATTCGCTAAAAAAGGAATCTTTTTGGCAGCAATTACAAGCGACTAAAAATAACCGAGTCTATATATTTGATTATTTTGGTCTGGTGAATCCAGGTAGTATAGATGCAATTGAAAAGGCTTGTCAGCAGCTTAAGGAAGTATTGTTTGCACCACAGGGTACTTAGCTATTCGTGAAAAGTTAGATCCCCGACTTCTTAAAGAAGTCGGGGATCTCGTTGTTTGTGCTTTTAATCTTTTGCAGAACTAATTGGTTTTTGACCAAAAGGAGTATTTTTTTTACCTTCAGGAGAACCACCTCCAAGGCTGCGGAAATACAATCCTCCAATGGTGAGTAAAAATGTTACATATCCCACTGCTTGCACAAGATAGAGATTGTCTCTATAACCAAATAAAGACTTGAGAATAATCCCAGGAAACTGTTCGTCAGGCAAGATTGTGGAAGTATTTGCAACCATTGGCCCCAAAATACAGGAGTGGACTTTTGTAAAATGTTCGTAATAGAAACAAAGGTTTTCTGTGGCGCGACTGCTAAGGGCAAGGTTCGCCACAGCTTCGTCAAAGTGTTTCAAGCTTGAAACTACCAATCCAGCGACAATCAACACTAAGAAAACGCCCATTACCTGGAAAAACTGGCGGATGTTAATTTTGACACCCCATTTAAATAGCAGCACTCCAATGGCAGTTGCCGCTACCAAACCAGCAATAGCACCCAAGGCTGGCATTAATCCCTGTTGAAAATTAGCAGCAACGAATAGAACAGTTTCAAAGCCTTCGCGGACAACGGCAATTAAAATTAAAGTAAAAACACCCCAGCCAGCATTTGAGTTTTGTGTCAGCGCTTCTGTTACTGCTCCTTCAACCGTCGCTTTCATAAACCTGGCTTGTTTAGTCATCCAGATTAGCATCCAACTGAGCATTGCGATCGCTAAAACACTAAACACACCTTCCAAGGCTGGCTCAACTACGGAGGTGTACTGAGGGTTCGCTGCTCCCAGTATTTGAATTACCCAACTGAATAGCACACCTATAAAGGCACTCACCACAATACCAACGCCGACACCAGCATATACCCAAGAGTTAAGTCGGGATTGTTTAGCTTTTTTCAGCAAAGCTAGCACAATACCAACAACAAGGGCTGCTTCTACTCCTTCTCGGAGTGTAATTATAAAAGTAGGTAGAGCAGTACTAAAATCCATCTTTTTTCCTTTGTCTTTTGTCTTTTGTCATTAGTCAGTTGTCCTTTGTCATTTGAATTTGTTAACTAATGACCAATGACTAATGACTAATGACCAACGACTAATGACTATTAGCTAAAATCGCGTAGCATCTTTTTCAGTTCGAGATTATGCATCTCTTCTTGACCAATCATGCCACGAGCGAATTCTTCAAGATAAATACTAGCATTGGTGACAGTTTCAAGCAGATTTTTATACAGATCCAATGCCTTTTTTTCGTGAGATAAGCTTTCTTCCAAGATATCCTTGACTTTATGCTGGTAAGTTTCTTCCATTGGAGCAATTTTCAAGGAGGGATGCCCATCTAAACCGGTGAGAATTTCTCCTACTTGTTCAGCATGAAGTAAAGACTCGCTTGCCTGTGCTTTGAAAAAAGCCACAATTGGAATACGGTTAGGGCCAGTCACCATCAAAGAATAATGTGTATAACGCACTACTCCTGCTAGTTCAAATTCCATGATGGCATTCAGCAAGTCAATAGTCTTTTTATAATCAAGTTCTTGCATCAGTTCTTAGTTCAAGTAACGAATGGAGGGTAATTAGGTAAAAGTTAGGAGGACTTAATTCGTAATTCGTAATTCGTAATTAATAAATCCTAACTATTTCCTCATTTTAAACTCCTTAGCATCAGCTTTCCATTAAAACAAAGTGTTATTGCTGTGCTTGGGTATTGGACTTGTTAACCACTTTTTGAGAGTTTTCCTCAATGGTTTTCACTAGCTTGGTAACATCATTAGTTGTTTTGACTGCTTTAGCTGGTGGAATGGCGGAGGGCCAAACTTTTATAAGTTCAGTAAAACTAGCATCGATCGCTTTGTGCGCTTCGGGATCTGCTTGAGCTACTTGACTAGAAATTCCTTTGTATAAATCATTGGCGTAAATGACAAAACCACGGGAGTCTTGATACTCAATTGGCGCGGTTATTTTACCATCTGCGATCGCAGCGCCATATTCGGAGTTAGCTGCATCTAGCAATTCGTTGATTACCTGTAGCACAAATGCCGGTTTTGAGCGTTGATCTGCTGGCAAAGCTGCGATCGCTCCGTCAACTGCTTGCACTGAAGAAGTAAAGTTAGTTTTAACTTTGTTATCTTTCGGACTAGATTTTACTAAATCTTGCAAACCCACTAATGTTGTCTTAAATTCTTTGACTTTGCGCTCATTTAATTGGTCTTCTACATCAACATAAATTTCTTCAACAGGATGTCCAATATGAGGTTCTGCTTGTTTGGGCTGATTCTGATCCAGCAGTTCTTGTGCTACCAAAAGATGACCTTTCATTAAGCCCAACTTGCTCATGTAGTCAACATCTTTTGCTTCACCCGTGAGTGCCACTTCTTGAACACCAACTTGGTCTTTAATTTGGTCAAATTGTTCTTGAGTAATTACTTTTTTCGTAACTAAATCTTCTGGGCTACCATAAGGACGACCTGCCTGGATTTTGTTAGATAAAGCTGGAACGCCTAGTTTGGCTTCGAACTTATCTAATTCTGACAAGATAGCAGTGTTAATGTTAATTTTTTCTTTGCCACCATGACCACTATGACTGTTACTACTTACTGCCTCTGTAGCTGGAGTACTAACAACTGGTGCTGATGGATTTTCTGCGGTTGGTGTACTGGTACAGGAACTCAAGGTAATTATTGCCGCAGTTGCAACAGTTAAGCAGATATAACGAACTTTTATCATTTTTGCTCCTCACACCAATAAAAAGGTATTAATTGAAACATTTCAAACTGTTAGTAGAATCTAATTTGTTTGACATGTTGTAGTAGACCTTACTTTGACATATAATGAGAGTTTTTATCAACTAGTTGACTAAAACTTTAATAAATTAATTTAAGAATTTTTCACAGTATTTTGAGAGTTGCTCTCAGTAAGTACTTCAAATTGGCCCATGCAACCGTTTTCTGCGATCGCATCCTGATGGGGATGAAACATATACTTACCTGGGTAGCGAAAAGCAAATTCCAAGATATGCCTTTCCGCTACACCCATCGTAATCACATCAGTTTTCTCGCTAGGACTCATACTCATGCCATAGCGATAGACATCAAAGAAGTTGGCATGGAGATGAAAAGTCACTGCTGGATCGTATTCAATGATGTTGAGGACATACAGCCGAATCAACTGATCTTTATAAATACGAATGGGATTATGCATGTAATAGTGCGGCAGTCCATTGAAAGCATAATAATCGTTATGGCTATCATCATTTACGTCATAGCCACCCATCACTAATACAATCTCATCAGCCGGGGGACGCGGAGTAGGTGGATCAATAATAAACATCCCGTACAGTCCCTTAGCGATGTGGCGGGTAACAGGTTCAATATGGCAGTGGTATAAGTGAACGCCATAAGGTTCAGCATCAAATTCATAAATTGTGGCATTGCCATTACTGATTGGGCGAACACCATCCATTTCTGCCGGATGAACGCCATGAAAATGCAAAGAGTGAGAATGTCCCGCCTTATTGAGAAATAGTACCCGGATGCGATCGCCTTGTTTTGCCCGTAGCGTTGGCCCTGGTATGCGACCGTTTAAATCCCAGATGTTGTAAGATACAGCACTATTGAGTTTTATGATGGAAGTACCCGCAGTTAACTGAAATTCCCGGATAGTTCGCCCATTTTCTTGCTTTACCGTCCCATAATCAAAATCCCTTAACATCTTCATTGGGTTAGTAACATCGTCTGGCGCTGAACTATCGAATGGTGGCACTTTGACGATTGACTTACTTTGTAGATTTAGCACCTGCCAAAGTCCAGCTGCACCAGTCACTCCAGCACCTGCTAGGCCGAACTTTAATAATTGACGGCGGCTCCAAGGCTTTCCGTTACCTAGAACGAAGTTATCGGACATGACATTTAGTTACGGTTAGCGTCAAAAAAGAATTGCAAAATATTTGCAATTGCTTTTAAATATTAGAGGAATTGGTAATTATTGTCAATAATTTGATAAGGTTTCAAAACTACTATTTAAGTTGTTAAATTTAGAGCAAAGGAAAATTCACTTCCAGAAAATAGCTAAATTTATCAATATTAATTTAAGTGATTTATCCACTGATATCTGTATAAATAATATTCAGAATCAAGCTAACTCTTGCCTGTTGATTGCTTTATTAGTACTTAGATGTACAATAGCATCTTAAAATATTGACACAAGAAAGCAAGTGTCACTAATCTGTAGTATGTTTAATCAGCTTAGATATAACTATAAAAATCCTGTTTGATTCCTGTTCGCGCAGCGTGGCGTAGCCATATTTACTTGCGTGGATTGGGAATTGGGAAGAAAAGAAGGGATACATCCGTACTGAGTCTTGTTCAAAAATCAAATAGGAGTCCTATAGGATAAACTTTATGATAAACAGAGAATTAGTACTTACAAAACGTTTACCTCCTACAAAATATTTTCCTCCTAGTTGGTTACGATTTTTAATCATTACTTTGTTAATATTAGGGGTATTTTTTCGCTTCGCCTACCTGGATCGAAAAGTCTATTGGCACGATGAAGCTTATACTTCATTACGAATTTCTGGTTACACTAAAACAGAATTTGTTCAACAAGTTTTTAATGGGCGAGTGTTTGCTGTTGGAAATATACAAAAATATCAACAGCCTAATTCTGACAAAGGTTTAATCGATACAGTAAACTCTTTGGCGGTGGAAGATGCCCAACATCCTCCACTTTATTACGTGATGGTTAGATTATGGACGCAATTTTTTGGCAATTCAGTAGCCACTACAAGAAGCTTGTCAGCCATAATTAGCCTGCTAGCCTTTCCTTGCATTTATTGGTTGTGCTTAGAATTATTTCAGTCATCCATAACAGCATGGATAAGTGTAGCCCTTCTAGCAGTTTCACCCTTTCATGTGCTGTACGCCCAAGAAGCAAGGGAGTTTGGTTTGTGGGTGGTTACTATTTTGCTAGAGAGTGCTGTACTGCTGCGAGCAATAAGGCTTGGTAGCAAGAAGCTTTGGGGGATTTATGCAGTAACAGTTGCATTAGGATTGTACACCTTTTTGTTTTCTGGTTTACTAGCGATCGCCTACGGTATTTATATATTTGCCATTGAACGCTTTCGATTTACCAAAAGCGTTAAAGCTTATTTAATCGCAACTATCGCCGGATTTTTAGCTTTCGTTCCTTGGATTTTAACTGTTATTAATAGCTTGTCTGAAATTGAACGCACAACAGCTAGCGCTCAAACTAAACAATCTGTATCAGCTTTGGTTTCTGGTTGGATTGGTAATATTAGCTATTTATTTGGTGATTTCTGGCGCTACGAACCATTTTTTCCAGATTTAAATTTGCCAGTTTTGCGCTGGGGTCGATTTTTAATTCCCTTAATACTAATCTTGGTAGTATATTCATTCTTCTTTCTTTATCGTCAAGCAGAAAAACGAGTTTGGTTATTTGTTTTTATCTTATGTGGGGTAACAGCTTTAGCTCTCATATTGCCTGATTTGATTATTGGAGGTAAGCTTAGTCTCCGAGCTAGATATGTTATTCCGTGTTATGTAGGTATTCAGCTAGCTGTTGCTTACTTGCTAGCAACTCAAATTATTTCTTCTAAGTTAATCGCCCGGAAATTTTGGCAATTAGTAATGGTAATAGTAATTTCCAGTGGAATTATATCCTGTGCCGTCAGTTCTCAAGCCGAGACATGGTGGAATAAAGGCAGCCACAACAATCCTGAAATAGCTCGTATCATCAATAAAGCTAATAATCCACTATTAATTAGTAGTAATTATTCCTTAAATATCGGCGATATAATGTCTCTAATTCATCTGCTAGATCCCAAAGTGCAGATGCAATTGGTAACTGAACCAAACATACCAAACATTCCTGATAATTTCAGTAATCTATTTTTGTATAATCCTTCTAAAAGATTTCGCTCTGAGCTTGAGAAAAAATATATACTGATCGATGTTTTTCAGCATAGTAGATTGTGGCGGCTAGAACAAAAAAGCAAATAGACTTTGAATTCTCTATAATTTGGTATATTCATTAAGTAAAAATAATTATTTTCCAGCTTATAAAATTAAAATTTACTGAAAAATAAGGAAAGTAATGCTGACAAAAATTGCTGTTGAAACAATTCTTGAGCGTGCCTTGATGGGACGCGACTTATCTCCCCAAGAAGGAGTACTGTTATTACAACAAACTGAACCGGAGGCGATCGCAGCAATCCGTGCTACATCTGATACACTCCGCCATACTCAAGCAGGCGATACGGTTACATACATAATTAATCGTAATATCAACTTTACTAATATTTGTGAGCAGCATTGTAGTTTTTGTGCTTTCCGTCGAGATGAAGGTGATGTCGGCGCATACTGGTTAGACTCGGCGCAAATTTTGGAAAAAGCGACAGATGCAGTGCAACGGGGGGCGACAGAAATCTGTATGCAGGGTGGGTTAAATCCACAAGCGCTGATAAATGGTAAATCTTTACCTTACTACCTCAAGGTAGTAGAAACCATCAAACAGGAATTTCCGCAGATTCATCTCCACGCTTTTTCGCCCCAGGAAGTAGAATTTATCGCCAGACTTGATGGACTTGAGTATGCTGATGTGATTATTGCTTTACGCGATGCTGGTGTCGGCTCAATGCCAGGAACAGCAGCAGAAGTATTAGACGATGAAGTAAGGCGGATATTGTGTCCAGAGAAGATTAATACGGCTACTTGGCTAGAAATTATCAGCACCGCTCATAAATTAGGCTTACATACCACCAGCACCATGTTATCTGGGCATATTGAAACCCACGAGCAGCAAATCGGACATTTAGAAAAATTGCGATCGCTCCAAAAAACCGCCATCAATCAGGGATATCCCGCAAAGATCACAGAGTTTATTTTATTACCATTTGTTGGTCAAGAAGCGCCTAAACCCTTACGTCGCCGGGTTGGACGCGATCAACCAGTTTTAAGTGATGCGCTCTTGCTAGGCGCTGTGGCGCGGATTTACTTGGGTAACTGGATCCCCAACCATCAGCAGAGTTGGGTAAAACTGGGGCTTGCAGGTGCAACCGAAGCCCTAGTTTGGGGTTGCAACGATATCGGTGGCACATTGATGGAGGAGCATATCACCACAATGGCGGGTGCTTTAGGTGGTACGTGTATGGAAGTGGAAAGTTTGAAAACTGCGATCGCTTCTTTAGGACGACCTTACCAACAACGTGAGACTCTTTATCAAAAAGTTAGCATTTAAGAGTTAGGAGTAGCCCTTTCAAGGTGGATAAAAATTTTAGTTAAAAAATCCCTTTCCAATCTCTTTACTCTGTGTTTTCTGCACTTCTGGGGTTAAATAAATTACTTTTTAACCCCAGAGGCACAGTGATAAAAAGGATATTAAAGTATGATTCGAAAAATTTCTAACTTCTGGTTGCGTCATATACACCCTCGTTTGGCTCCCTTAATTGCGACAATCGGTATTGTTGGACTTACTAGTTGTCTTCTCATCCTTTTTGTTTTATCACAACTGGCTGAAGAGGTTCTAGAGCGAGAAGCTTTTAGATTTGATACTACTTTTCTGTTATGGCTGCATCAGTTTGCCAATCCAACTTTAGATAATTTAATGCTGTTTATTACAAATCTTGGTAATCCTACTACAGTGGTTATCGTTGTCGGCGTTAATCTATTATTACTTTGGTGGCGACGTTATCGAGAAGAAGCAAAAATTTTTATCCTTGCTTGCCTGGGAGCATTCATTTTAAATACAGGACTAAAGTTATTTTTTTCTAAACCTCGCCCGGAACTCTGGCATCAATTAATTTCTGAAAAATCTTTTAGTTTTCCTAGCGGTCATGCACTTGGTTCTATGGTGCTTTATGGCTTTATTGCTCACGAATTGGCAACTCATTATCCTCGTTTTGCCAAGTTGGTTTACAGTGTGACAGTTATTTTAATTGCTGCTGTTGGTATTAGCCGTTTATATTTAGGAGTCCATTGGCCAACAGACATAATTGCAGGTTACGGAGTCGGCTTTTTGTGGCTAATGATATGTATTACAATGCTGAAATTGCAGAGATTGAAGCAAAGAAAGTCTGTTGATTAAATAGTCTCAACCTCTCATTCTATAACTCTAAATCACAAGCTATTATTTTCCATAGACTGAAAACTGTTGCTCTCATTCTAGGTAGTAAGCCCAGAACGAGAGCATTAGCCCTTCTGAGGATTTCGTCGAATTAGCGATTGAAATCCCTACTTGTTAACTGCCGCAGGAATTTTGTCAAGTGTCTAAGCGAGAAATCTGCACTCGGTTGCTAATCGAAAAACTACCGCCTCAACAAGTAAATTTAAGTGCGCTACTGTACTCAGACGGCGAAGCAAGCTATGCGCGTAGCGTCTGGTAGAGAAGCCATAACTATGATAATTGTTTAATCAGATTTTTTAATCATCTAATTTTTTGCCCAAGATGCTTGTAAATGAACGCCTTTTAGGGAATGAAATAGCCCTTAGCAACTTCCTACTCCCCATTCAATTGATCCCCAAGTTACCAATCCAAGATACGATGGACGTTGATTTACATATTCTTCTAATTAATGCATATGAAGCGCTATTGGTCGCGTTTGCTTGCGCTGGTTTTGGTCGTAGCTATCGGCTTAATGGGCTGTTCTGGCAGTCCAGATAGTTTGACTGGGGATTATCGCCAAGATACCTTAGCTGTGGTCAATATTATGAGACAAGCTCTGGATCTATCACAAGATTCAGCAGACAAAACAGCAGTTCAAGCAGAAGCGCGTCAGAAAATTAATGACTTTTCGGCTCGCTATCAGCGAGTTAACTCTGTTTCTGGACTTGGCTCCTTTACAACCATGCGGACAGCCCTTAATTCTCTGGCTGGACACTACAGTTCCTACCCAAATCGTCCCGTACCTGAAAAACTCAAAAATCGTTTAGAGAAAGAATTACAACAAGTTGAAGCAGCGCTAAAGCGTGGCGGTTAACTTTTAACTAAGTAGAGCGGCGTGAATAATTCAAGGTTTGTAGTGAGGACTTTAGTCCTCTTTTAAGGACTAAAGTCCTCACTACGGACTAATCTCAATATTTTGATTGAGACTTTTCTAGCTAAAAGCCTTTTCACAGTTAAACTTACTTCGTATCCATCCAATTTTCACCGACACGCGCCTCTACCAGCAACGGCACGCTCAACTGAACTGCATTTTCCATCACCAACTTAATTTGCGGTTGCAATTCTTCCCACTCATCAGGAGGGATTTCAAACACTAATTCATCGTGAACTTGCAACAATAAACGGGCCTGATAGTTCTTCAAAACCTCATGCAGCCTTACCATTGCAATTTTGATAATATCAGCGTTAGAACCTTGAATTGGTGCATTAGCAGCCGAGCGTAATAAACCCGCATCATAAGCGCCCAAATTCTTCAACTTACTCAGATCGATATCTTCTGGTTTACTGCCTTTTAATTTACGTAAACTATTAATAGTAAAATCAAAGTAACGACGACGACCGAGAATAGTTTCTACATAACCAAGAGCGATCGCTTCTTTTTTGACTTGCTCCAAATATGCAAAAACTTTAGGATATCTTTCATTAAATCGTTTAATGAACTCGTTGGCAACGTTCTTATCTATCCCAGTTGAGCGCGAAAATCTGAGAGAACCCATTCCATAAATCACGCCAAAATTAATAGTTTTTGCTATCCCTCGTTCTTCTGAGGTTATATTTTCTTTTTCAAAAACTAACCGCGCAGTAACAGTGTGAACATCTTCATTTTGTTGATATGCTTGCACTAAGATCGGCTCTTGACTTAAATGAGCCAAAATTCGCAGTTCAATTTGCGAGTAATCAGCAGCCACCATTAACCAACCAGGTTCTGGCAAAAACGCCTTCCGAATTTGGCGACTAAAAGCTGTACGAATGGGAATATTTTGCAAATTCGGATTAGAAGAAGATAACCTACCAGTTGATGTTGCTGCTTGATTAAAATCAGTATGTACCCTTTGGGTATCTGGACGCACCAATACAGGTAAGGCATCAACATAAGTAGACTTTAATTTAGATAGAGTGCGATACTCAATGATCGCCTCAACAAAACCACTTTTATCATCTTCTTGGAGTTTTTCTAGTGTTGCTGCATCTGTAGAGAAGCCCGTTTGAATTTTACGAGAATGTTTGGTGCTTAATCCCAACTTTTCAAACAATATTTGGCTCAATTGCTTAGGAGAACCTAAGTTAAAATTTTCCCCAGCTATTTCAGTTGCTTTTTCTTTTAACCTGGCTAACTCAGTTTCTAAATGCTGCGAAAGTTCTTTTAAATAAGCAGAATTGATGCGAACACCCGTGTATTCCATTTGGGCTAAAACTGCTTCTAGTGGCTGTTCTACTTCCACTAATAGCTTAGACAAAGTTGGAATTTGCTCCAGTTCCTCACGCAATTTCGGTACTAACCCAAAGGTAGAATAAGCATCCATACCGCAGTAATCTGCAACGGCGGGAATATCTATATCAGCGATGGTTTTGCCTTTAGGAACTAAATCTAAATAACTTTTTGCTATCAATCCCAAATATCGTTGTCCTAAATCCATCAAATTGTGACTAGAATCTGGATTTAGAATGTAACTTGCCAGCATGGGATCAAACACAACTCCTGCCAAGTTAATTCCTTGACATTTTAGAACTAAGCGGTCAAATTTAGCATTCTGTAAAGCTTTAGGATAATCAACGCTTTCAAGAATTGGGCGTAATGCTTCTAACACCAAGCCTTTGTTTAAATTTTCCCCCGTTTTATGTCCTACAGGAATATAGGCTACTTCATCTGGTTCTGTTCCCCAACAGCAACCAATTCCTACTAACTCAGCATCTCTTGGTTCTAAAGCAGTAGTTTCAGTATCCCAAGCAACGGGAATTTGTGGGCTAGTAAATGTTTCCAAAAGTTTGACTAACTCAGTTAGTTTAGTTTCGGTGTTGATGATGCGTGGTGTAATGGGAGAAATGGATTGTTGTGGAACTGCTGCTGTATCACTAGCACTGAAAAACCACAAATCATTATCTTCATCATCTCTGAATTCTGAGTTAGGATTAATTACTTCTGTTTTGACTTCTTGCGTTTTTTCAATTTGGCCACCAAAACGTTGCTGTAGGTCATTTATTTTCCCTAAAAAAGACTTGAATTCTAATTTTTCTAAAATGGGGGATAAAACGCTTGTATCAAATCCTTTTAATTCACAATCTTCTAAATTAAGTTCTATAGGGACATCTAAAACTATGGTTGCCAAATAACGAGACTTATCGGCATCTTCTTTACCACTTGCCAGTTTTTTCTGAGTCGCGCCTTTAATTTCATCTAATGCAGCATAAATATTATCAAGGGAACCATAAGTATTTAGCAGCTGTACTGCTGTCTTTTCTCCAATTCCTTTGACTCCAGGAATATTATCTGATTTATCACCACAAAGAGCTTTGAAATCGACAATTTGTGAAGGTAAAACACCCATTTTTTCTTTGACTTGTTCTGCTTCAAATTCCGTAATGCTATTTGTAGAGCGCTTGAGGGCATCTGGACTAAAATTCAGAACAGTGATTTCTTTATCAGAATCGATCAGTTGAAATAAATCGCGATCGCCAGTCAGGATCTTCACCCTATACCCAGCAGCAGTTACTCGCTGTGCTAAGGTTCCCAATACATCATCTGCCTCGTAACCAGGGGCAGTAAAAATTGGTAGATTGAAGCCATTCAGTAACTCATGCAAGTTTGCTAAGTCGGGAATGAAGTCTTCTGGCGTTTCTTTGCGATCGGCTTTATAAGTCTCATCAGCTTCATGGCGAAAAGTCGCCTCACCCAAATCAAAAGCGATCGCCATTGCTTGAGGCTGTTGTGTTGCCATTACCTCTAGCAGGCACTTCACAAAACCAAAACAGATACTCGTCGGAATCCCTGCTTTAGTACGTAGTCCTCCATCTCGCCCTTTGGCGAAAGCAAAGTACGAACGATACGCGAGGGAGTGTCCATCTACGAGGATGAACGTGGGACGTGTTGCAGTTACAGAAGTAAAAGTTTCAGACATAGCCCTATTTTAGCCAGAAGCTTTGTCACATAGTTAGCAATTTCAGATGCTAGTTCAGCTTTGCTTGGGCGACAATAACGTAGTTTTTGCATGGCAATTACTTTAATGTCTAATTCTAGACTGTATTATGCCTAAGTATTTACAGCTTTAGTACGGAAGCCTAGTAGAACAAACTTTTGGCAGAGATACTACCCTAATTAAGTATGTGAGATTAAGATAGTAACTAGATAATAACTTGATTCCGACTTATGCTGAGAAGCCGAGGATCTATCTCCTGAGCGTTGTTTACTTTTCACGAGCCAAAAAAACTAGCTTAATATTTCGGTATAAAATTACCACTGGCCTAATCGGCCTTCAAGTTGCATGATTAGGGCGGGCAAGATGCCTACCCCATAAGATACGGAGAAAATTTTAATATTGGAAATTAAATGTGTTTTACCTTATCAAAGTCTCTTTTCCTTAATAAAACTTTATATGTAGTAGGTAAAAGGTAGATTTGTCGAAGGAACTGGGACATAAAAACTTTACATAAAGTTACGTAATTTTATCAATCCTGTAAGCAAAGTTTCAGAGTTAGAAATAACTTAGTAATCCTGTAATGATTCGTTTAGAAAAGCATCTTCCATCATGACAACAAAACTATTGAACACTCTAGCTGCTGCTACAACTTTGGCAGGGATTGTTGCGGTATCTGGCGCAGCTAATGCAGCTTCTCTTTCCTACACTGCTTCCAGTAATTACGAGTTTACAGATATCATTGATTCACCTTTGAGTGTCCAAAAATTTGACTCATCTTTGGGTACTCTTAAGGGTGTAACGATAAGTTTTACTGGCGACATACTTGGAAATGCAGGTTTTGAAAACAGGAGTCCAACCCCGACTACGGTGACAGTAAATCTTGCTAGTGAACTCAGCTTAAAACTAAATAATCAGTCTCTATTTGCGATCAACCCACAAGATATATCGACTTATCAAGCTGCTAAATATGACGGCACCACTGATTATAGTGGCACCTCTGGAAAGACTATTGCTAACTTAACTGCCACACAATCTGCAACTCAGTCTTTCACCAATACCCAATTTTTGCAGTCTTTCACTGGTAATGGCGACATAAGCTTTTTGTTCTCAGCTTTAGCCAACTCAGTAGTTACGGGTTCTGGCAACATGAGATCCTATATTGATACTTATGCCAAAGCAGATATCAAAGTAACTTATGACTACGATGAGGCAAAAGCAGTACCTGAGCCTTCTGCCACACTGGGAATTGGTTTAATTGCTGGGCTTTGTTTGTTGTCACAACGCAAAAAAAGCTGGATCAAGATGTTTAATTAATAGACTTTCTTGAATAGGTAGATTTCTTCTATCCTATCTATCAAGCAGACTATCTAATTTAAATTAAAAAACCCGATTTTTTCGAGAATCGGGTTTTTTATTGTGCCTATTAGGCTGAATTTTTAATAAGATTTAAAAAATCCTATTCTTGGCGATCGCCATAAACAATTATTGATGTGAAGTGGTTGATTACAGAACCCAATTTTTTATATACTCCCTACTGGTCGCCAGAGCCTGTTAACCTCTTACTGGAACCTAAAATTTAGGAAATTATGCCGAAAGCATCTACTGATAATCAGGCTGCTGCAAAAGATATTAAACTACTAGTTTTGGATATAGATGGCACGATCGCTGGACACTCTAACACTATCAGCGAACCTGTAAAGCAAGCAATCTTTGCAGCGCAAGCACAAGGAATTAAAGTGGCGATCGCTACAGGTAGAATGTATCGTTCAGCTTTACGTTTTCACCAAGACATCGGCTCTACCTTACCATTAATGGCTTATCAGGGAGCCTGGATTCAAGACCCAATTGCCCAAAAAATTCATCGCCATTGGGTTGTTTCCAGAGAAATCGCCCAGCAGTTACTCGACTATTTTGAAAAGCCTGAGTTGCGATCGCTTTTATCTGTCCACTTTTACATTAACGATCAGCTATATGTCCGTGAATTAACCAGAGAAACCCAAATTTATGCAGAACGTTCTGGTATTATCCCAATTCCCGTTGGTGATTTACGCCAGACCTTAACAAATGAACCGACAAAAATTCTCGCTTTGTCTGATGACATAGATGTAATCGACAAACTATTGGGGAATTTGCGCCGCCAATACACGCCTGCTGAACTTTATCTCACAACATCTGTTGCTACCTTCTTTGAAGCAACTAACGCCTCTGTAAATAAGGGTACTGCTGTACGTTATTTAGCTGAAGAATTATTGGGATTACAGATAGCCAACGTTATGGCGATTGGCGATAACTTTAATGATGTGGAAATGCTGGAGTCTGTTGGACTTGGTGTAGCTATGGGAAACGCACCCGAAGGAGTGCAAGCGATCGCGCGGTGGGTAGCTCCTAGTGTAGAGGAAGACGGAGCAGCAGTCGCAATTGAAAAGTTTTTGCTGTAATGAGGCTACTTTTTCGAGCGTAAACTCTATAAATCAGAAAGGACACCGACGACTGGCCGTGTTTCGTCTCGGTGCCCTAGCTGGTTCGCTCCTCACACACCTGCTAATGTAGCCGAGGTGATGCATTGAGTCAATAGCTATTATAAAAGTTTTTATTTTTACCTAAGCGACATCACCGATTTATAACTCTAATGGTGCAAAAACACCTAAGTTCTCTTCTAGTACGTGTCTTAATAGTGACTGAGTAGCCATAAGTAATCCGAGTCTGGCTTGGGCTAGCTCTGGCAATGTAATTTTCACCTCACCCCAAATCCGGCAATTACACCAGAAGTTGTCAAAAGCTTGACTCAAATTTAGCGCTACTTTTTCCCAGTTCACAGAATCACTAATATCAGGGCACTCTATGCTGTCTACTACTTGTATCAATTCGCTAATGAGACCACGCTCATCTGGATGATTCAGCCGTAGTGTTTGATCGCAGTTAAGCCAAGGTAGAGGGTTAGGAGAGATAACATCCCAAAAAGCTGGACTGGTATTTGTAACAGGTTGTTTAAGTTTAATCAATCCCTCTCGGTGAGCCAGCAACACTAGCGAACAGCAACGTGCATGGGCGTGCTGAACAGCAAATAATGAATTGGGGATTGGAGATTGAGGATTGGGCAGAAAAGGCAAAGGGGAAGAATTAAAATTACCTCTTTCCCCCCTGCTCCCTGCTCCCTGCCCCCTTGCCTCTTCTCTCTCTGTCCCGACTGCAAGACTTTGTAACCAAGTTGCTAAGGTCAAATGAGTCAATTCAAAATGTATCCAGCCAGGAGGAACAATTTGGATGGTAAAAACGTCACCACAAGTCCTTAATAAATCAGATGCGATCGCACTGGCAAGCTCCATAGTTTTCCAATTCTGAGATTTTGACAGTTGCAGAGCCAGACTTGAGATATATAAAACTTTATTCTTATATCTATCTTTATATAGAGGAATTCTTGCACCTTTTATGCATACATTATCTATTTGATAAGTACCAATGCTTAGTACTTTTATTATATAACTATTTAATAACTGTTTAATTGATGTATATTTATTAGTTGGTAATTTATAATGCACGTAATTTTATTTAAATAATCATGTAATATATATTAGTTACTTTTCTGTCATCTATCTTGGGATATAAACTTAATTTAGATGAAGAAAAATGAGAAGAGGATAAAATTTGATGAATAATCGATGAATAGTAAGTAAACTTTACTACCATCATTGTACAGTAGGAAGTATAACAAAAGAGTAGAGAGTAATTTGCTTTCTATTCTTTGGATTGGCTGGCGCTGTTAGGCGTTAAGCCTCGCCAACACAAAGACACTCCTTGCACCTTTTGATCACGTCTTTGTCTTCAGCCGAACGCTCTTTGTTACCTATGCAATCTCCATCCTCCTTTTCTGAGGCATCACGGCCTTTTTTAACTTGGCAACGAATTCTTGACTGGGCTCAAGAACACTATCGATGCCGTACCTTTAGCAAAGATGAGCGCATTCCAGCCCGGCCTGGATTGCTATATTTGGTGCAAAGGGGTGCGATCCGCATGGTAGGAACTGCCCAAGTTAGTGCAACAGCTAGTCAGCTAACGTCTCGACGAATCAACAGAACCCCAGAAGAAGCGTTCTTGGGTTTTGTGGGAGCGGGACAGCCATTTGAAATTGTTGCTCAGTCGCCATTCACACTCCAGGCTTACGCCCACGTTGACCAAACTGCGGTGTTGTGGATGTACTGGCATGACCTAGACAACTGGCCCCACTTCCGTCGTGAAGTTATGGATGCCTTCAGGTATCAGCACCAGCGTAAGCTACTGTGGCTGAGTGCCTTGGGACAACGCCGCACAATTGACCGACTATTAGGATTTCTCACATTGTTAATCGAGGAATATGGAGAGCCAGCAATGAGCGACACCGATCCTGATGTGATTCGCGGCTATTGTCTGCCTTTCCCCCTCACCCATGCCCAAATTGGTAGCGCGATTGGTTCGACCCGCGTCACCGTCACCCGCTTGATGGGTAAGCTACGTCAACGCGGCTTAATCCTCACCCAAGGGGATAATTTAATTTGCTTACCAGCAGAATCGATTAATAGAGCTGGTTAAAGCAGAGTTCAGAGCGGCGATTTCCGCCACTCTGCTTGAGTGCAATCGCAGTTGTCAGCGAATTTTGACAAACCCAGCTTGGGTAATCAGTTCCTGTCCCTGCTCAGTCAGCAGTAAGTTGGCGTAAGCGACACCTGCTTGCTGCTCAGTCTGACTATTCTGTTTGACCACCACAAACAGATTGCGGGTAATCGGGTATTTTCCTGATTGGAAAGCCTCAATATTCAATTTGTTTCGTTTACCAGGACATTCAGACGGGAGGACAAATGTTTCTTGGTAAGGAGCAATATATTGCCCTTGCGTCCGCCCCAACGCCAAGGGTTTGATTGAGCATTGAGGAACCACTTCTGGGGCAGAAGCGTAGTAAATACCACCAGAACTACCAGCCAATTTTTGCAAGGCTTGGGTGGTTGTAGAGATAAATTCCACATTGGGGCTAAAAGCTTGACCACCCAAAATGTCTTGGACAAAAAGTTCTACAGTACCGCCATCAGTAATGCGGCGAGAATAGGGCTGAATCGGGATATTGGGGCCACCCACCTGGCTCCAATTATTAATTTTGCCTGTGTAAATTGACTTTAATTGGTCTACCGTCAGTCCTGGGATGTTGAGATTGGGGTTAACTGCTACTGCTAAACCATCAATAGCTACAGGAATTTGTTTCAAACTGAATCCGCGTTGCCGGGCACGGCTTAGTTCCTGGTCTAAAACTGGTCGAGAGGACTGAACAAAGGCTAGTTGTCCATCTATCAGTGACTGGATGCCAGTACCAGAGCCAGGAGAGGCATTACTGGGTTCTACATAGCGTAGCCGAAACTCTGGTCGCGCGGCTTGAATTGGTGAATCAACTACTAGGCGAATCGGTGCCCATGATGTACTGCCTCCGTAATTGAATAATCCTGTAGGAACATCCTTTACTGAAGTGAAAGTATTGCCACTAGGTTGTTCTGAGCCAGCTTGGGGCGTTTTTGTGCTATCAGAATTAATTGCATTTAGGTCAACACCAGACTTTCTACTAAACCACCAATAACCACCAGCTATTAACCCGGCTGTGATTAGGATGGATAAAACAAGAATAGGTATTTCGTTTTTTTGAGACATAGTAAATTACCCGTGCGTCCATTCAATATAAGTGCTTAACTTGATAGGTGCTTGCTACTTGAGATTGTATTGGCAGGACGGGTGTTTTGTTAGTGAATTATGACAAATCCTAACTTCTGATTATTTTAGGGTTCTAGATATAGTAAATTTCCTTTGAATTATTTATTATTTTGAGAGCTTTTGCAGGTTAACTTTTGGTTAACTTTTTATTGCTAATTAACGCACTGGTTCAAAGTCATAACCAGTGCGAGAACGAGAACCAGGAACGATTTTTACAAGTTGGACTGGCGCATTGCGATCGCCTGATGCTAAAAACCGAATTGTACCAGAAGCTCCGGTGGCAGAAAAGTCAGAGGATGCCAGGGCTTGTTGAACTCCAGAACGTGTGGGATTGCGTTTTAGTGCCGTAATTAAGGCCACTGTAGCATCATAGCTAAGGGCACTTCGCCAACTCACATCACCACCCCACAACTGCCGAGATTTCTGGGGAAAATCTGACTTAAGATTGCCGTCAATATGCCAGGGAACTGCCACTAACATCCCCACAGCTTGTTCTCTACCAATTTCTAAAGTTTTTGCGGTGTAAACATCATCTCCTGCCAGTAGAGTTAACTTTTTTTGGTTAATCTGAACTACTTGCAGCGCTTTATCGAGAGTTGCAGCGTTAGCAGCTAACATCAAGACTTCTGCACCTTGCTTGGTTGCTTGTTCTATACTTTTAGCCGCACTAAAATCTGCCTTGGATAAGTCAAATTCGCTGGATACTTGTCCACCTTCTAAAGAAACAGATGAAACAAACTCAGACTTTAAAGATTGGCTATAGTTGCTTTGCGAATTAAAGAAAACTACTGCGTTTTTTTTCTGCAAATTTGTCACCATGTAGTTGGCTAAACTTCTCGCAGCCATAAAATCACTGGGAACCGTGCGAAAAACGTAGCGGCTAAAGTTAGAAATTTTGACAGATGTACTGGTAGGGGAAATAGCTACAAGTTGTCCAGGAGTATAAATAGTACCTGCGGCTAAAGTAGAATCGCTAGTGATCGGCCCAACTACACCTAATACTTCTGAATTGCTGACTAGGCTAGAAGCGATTTGCTTTGCTATTTCTGGATTGTCGTCGTCGTTAGCTATACCTACCCTCAACAGTACTTCTTTAGTTCCCCCAGAGGTATTAATTTCATTTTGGGCTTGGGCGATGCCACGTAAAATTTCTAAAGAAGTATTAGGATCAGCCCCTATTGGTACAGAAGCCACAATGGTGTAACTCTTAGAAGAACCGATGCGGGCGTTATTAAGAAAGATTAGTGCTTCTGGATCGTTACGGTTGAGTTTTAGGGAATCTGTGAAATTAGCGATCGCTTGATCATAACTTTTAGCAGCGATCGCTTGTACTCCTTCTTTTTTTGCAGCAGAAACCGCACCTGGAGTCAAAATTTTCTCCCCAAAAGTAATCCGCTCTTGTAAGGATGGATTGTTGCCTGCTTCTGAACCTGAAATGACGGTATTATTAATTTTTACCCCACCATTGGTAAACAACCACGCACCACCGCCAACTATTCCAACTGTTAGCAACAGAGCCAAGGCTAAAATTGCGGTTTCATTCTTTTGTGACATGAACAAATTTAAATATAAAAAAAATATTTATTATTGAATAAAGAATTCAGGAGTTAGAATTCAGTGGCATTTTTGTTCATTTAATTCTGACAAATCCGGCTTTTTCAATCAGTTCTTGACTCTGAGGTGTTAGCAGCCAATTTGCATAAACTTCGCCAGCTTGCTGATCTGTTTGACCATTTTGTTTAACAATGACAAATAAATTCCGAGTAATTGCATAGTCCCCACTACGAAACACTTTACTGTTCAATTGATTACGTTTATTGGGACATTCAGATTGAGGTACAAGAGGTTCTTGGTAGGGAGACACAAATTGACCGCTTGTCCGCCCTAATGGTAGAGTTTTAATCATACACTGGGGTACAACCTCTGGGGCAGAAGCATAGTAAATTCCCCCAGGACTTGCAGCTACTTTTCGTACTGCTTCTGTGGTCGTACTAATGTAATTAACGTTATTACCAAAATTTTCTTTATTTAAAACATTTTCAAGAAAGAATTCTACTGTACCCCCAGCTTCTTTACTGCGAGAGTAGACTACAATTGGTAAATTTGGCCCACCCAACTGTTGCCAATTAGTAATCTTACCTGTGTAGATGTCTTTGAGTTGAGCGACGGTTAAACCAGGGATGTTAAGATCGTGGTTAACTGCGATCGCAATTCCATCAATCGCCACGGGAATTTCTTTCAAACTAAACCCTTTCTGTTGAGCTTCGGCATTTTCTTCAGCATTAACTGAGCGAGAAGATTGAGAAAAAGCTAGCTGATTGTCTATCAACATCCGAATGCCAGTTCCAGAACCTGGTTTATCTGACGGAGGCTGAGTGTAACGTAAAACAAACCGAGGGCACTGGCTTTGCAGTGAGGAGTCCACGTTTTTACGGATAGGTGCCCAGGTGGTGCTACCACCATAATTGAATGTTCCCTCTGGCAGGTTGGACACGTTACATTTACTGAAAAACTGGTTTACCGGGTTATCTGTGTTGTCAGTTTCCGAAGATTTAGCAACAGTCCCATTTAGTTGCGCCCAGCGTTCCATAAAAAACCATAAGCCACTAAAGATTAAACCAATAGTGATGACAACCGCTAAGAAAAGGCTAAGTGTTTCGTTTTTCTGAGACATTATGTAGCTGTTAGCACCAAGAGTTGTTTTAAAGGATAAGAGATAATAATTTATAGATAAGTCGAAATATAGCTGTTAGTGAAATTGCTATCAAAGCTGCTGCAACTGATAAAATAATCACTCCCTGAATGTGAAGCCCCCCTTGTAAAAAGGGGATAAAAAAAATAATCGCAAAAGTAATTGTTGGAATAATTAATAAATCGAACTTTTCAATCCATCGCCTGGTTTGGGCAAATACCAGTATCCCCAAAATTACAGATGCAACGCCTAAAGTAACTATTGGTGATTGTACTAGACTGAAGAGGGCGATCGCTATTAATGCCCCTTCAAATCCACTAAATGCCGCCCCACTCAACAATTCCAATGTGGAAAAGGCTGGTTTAGTTGGTGAAGTCTGGGAAACGACAGGATTAGAACTTCTAGGTGATTGTGGCGGAAGAGTTACAGAAGGCGAATTAAGTTGTGTAGCGGCTAGAGGCTGTGAGTAAAGTGCATCTAGAACTTCCTGCGCCGACTGAAAACGCTGATTAGCAGCAGGTAACAGCATCTTATCTAAAATGTCAGCCAGGCGAGGATTGACATTTACTTGCTCCCGCCATTTCCACTGGTTGCTATAGGCATCAAATAGTTGAGTTGCTTCCTGATTTGTCAGCAAGGTAATAAGAGTTACAGCTAAAGCGTATAAATCTGTAGACGGGAATACTCGTCCCCCTGCCATCTGCTCAGGTGGGGCAAATCCCATAGAATAAATTCCTGTGGAAGAAGCAGCCCCTAGTGCAACATTTGTTACTTGCTTAACTGCGCCAAAATCTAATAGAAAAAGTTTCCCATCACGACGACGCATGATGTTAGAGGGTTTAATATCTCTGTGGATAATGCCTCGCTCGTGAACAAAGTTTAGCACTTTCAGGATTTCTTGCAACACCTCTAAAACTTGCTGTTCAGAAAATTTGCCCCGTTGAGCTAATTCTTCTAAATTTTGCCCATCAATATATTCTTGTACTAAGTAAAAAAATTGGTCTTCTTGTCCTGATTGCGAACTATTAATTATTACTGGGAAGAAGGCAAACAAGTCAGGAATTTGTTCGTGATCGTTACCAAGTTGTGCTAGAACATCTGCCTCTCTCTCAAACATTATCTGTGCTTGTTGCAGTTGATCTGGGGTTAAATTACCCACTGGTTGAAACTGTTTAACTACGCATTGACGCATTCCTGGGATTCGGCGATCGCGTGCCAAAAACGCGGCTCCAAACCCGCCCCTTCCCAGCAACTTTGTGGGCACATATCGACCATCTAGCAGCAGTGGCATACCACAGGTAGTACAGTACTTTTGCTGCGTTGTTTTCAGCGTCGTAATATCATCTAAATCAGCAAAATGGTTTTGTGGACGTGGGCAACGTGGACGAGTACAGTAAACTTCCATTTTCGTGATTAGTCATTAGTCATTTACAAAAAAAACAAAGGACTAATAACCTTACCAATTTTAGATTTTAGATTTTAGATTTTGGATTTAAGGAACAATTTTTCATCCAAAATCTAAAAATTTGGCTTTATACCTTTGGATAAATTAGTGGAGACGAATCAAATAATTTCATGATCTCAAGTGCCACTTTTCCTATGGGGTTAATCCAAAATCTTAAATTTAAAATCCAAAATTGAGTAACTAGATTTTAGCCTTCGCCAGAAGAGGCGGGTATTGCTATATCCAATGTAGTTACTACGATGTTTTTTTGTGCCAATTTTAACACATCTTGACTCCATCCAGGGTTAGCAAACTGGGGCAAAATTTCTTGACTAAAGGCTTCTGCGGCCTTTGATCTATAGCGATTGGGATTAAAAATCAACCACAGCGTCCGTTTGACAACAACCCCTTCAATAGGGGTACGGTGCAGAACACCCATTTGTAACTCTTTAGCGATCGCACTTGTTGAAACAAAAGCAGCCCCTAAACCAGATTGCACGGCATTCTTAATTGCTTCTATGGAATTTAGTTCCATTTCAACTTTAAGACGTCTGGTATCAATTTCACAGCGTCCTAGCACTTGATCAATCACTTTGCGGATGGTCGATTGGGAATCTAAGGCAATGAATTGTAATTTATATAGGTCTTCTTTTTGGATGGTTTCAAGTTTGGTAAAGGGGTGAAAGACAGGTAAAATCAGCGCTAGTTCATCTTCAGCGTAAGAAAGAACTTCCAAAGATTCTGAGAGTTCACTAGGAATTTCACCGCCGATAATTGCCAGATCAACTTGTCCGTTAGCGACACTCCAAGCAGTCCGCCGGGTAGAGTGGACGTGTAATTGCACTGCCACATCTGGATATTTTTGTCGGAACATGCCGATCATTTTGGGCAAAAGATAAGTGCCGGTGGTTTGAGAAGCACCGACAATCAAAGTTCCACCTTGGAGATTTTGTAAATCCTCGATGGCGCGGCAGGTTTCCTGACACAGACTAAGGATTTTTTCACCGTAATTCAGGAGTAAATGCCCTGCTTCAGTTAATTGGGCGCGTCGTCCTCCACGGTCAAATAAAGGGACATCTAGCTGCCGTTCGAGGTTTTGGACTTGTAAGCTGACGGCAGGTTGGGAAACGTAAAGACTATCGGCGGCGCGCTTGAAGCTTCCTTCTTGGGCGATCGCTTTTAAAATCCGTAACTGATCTAAAGTGAAAGGAAGGTCAGACATAAGGCTCAACCCACAAACATTGAAAGGAGCGGATGCACACAACAAATAAGGTTTGGCAGCAATCAGCCGCGCATGATTTGTTGCATATTAAACTTGAAGGCTTGACTCGAAAAAGACAGTAGCACAACATCTTGACTAAAGTCTCCTTTGGAATACTTTGTGGTATTGGTTGTACTGAATTCAATTTTCTTTAAATTACTTCACCCGTGTATATGCTGCCGATTTCTTGGTTGACACCCAGTCATTTTGTCATACTGGGGTTACAAATAGTTTTTGTGATCGCTCACAGTGGAGGCGCTGCTTTGCGTCCCTGGGCAGAAAAATATATTGGCCCAAGGCTTTATCGCATTTTTTTTGCATTAGTCAGCCTCCCGTTGGCCGTGATATTAATTATTTACTTTTTTGGGCACCGTTATGATGGTTTGCAACTTTGGCAGGTACAAGGAGTGCCAGGAGTGCGAGAATTTGTTTGGCTGCTGTCAGCGATCTCGTTTTTGTTTCTGTATCCTGCTACCTTCAATCTACTAGAAATTGCTGCCATTCAAAAGCCCCAAGTTCATCTCTACGAAACAGGAATTATTCGGATTACCCGTCATCCTCAGATGGTGGGACAAATAATCTGGTGTGTTGCCCATACTCTTTGGCTGGGAACTACCTTTACCCTTGTGACTTCCATCGGATTGGTGTTGCATCACTTGTTTGGAGTTTGGCACGGGGATCGCCGTTTGAGCGATCGCTATGGGGAAGCCTTTGAAATTGCCAAACAACGGACTTCAATTATTCCCTTTAAAGCAATTATTGATGGTCGTCAATCTATCTTATGGCAGGAATTTCTTCGCCCTTCCTATTTGGGAGTTGCCATTTTTATCGTTTTACTTTGGTGGTCGCATCCTCTGTTGATGGAAGCAACTGGTAGAATAAAATGGGAAATTTAAGCGATCCCCAGTGTCAGCAGAAAATCCGAAATGATTAAAATTTCCGCTTATCAATTGCCCCAAATCAATGTAGGATAAATTCAAACATCTATCAGTGGGGGTGCGTTTAGTCAGCTTAAGATTTAATATTGGTAGTTGAAGGCCCGTTGTCTTTTCTTGGGAGTTAGTGGCAGATTCAGTCAAATTCCCAGGCGGCCACAGCAATCAGGAGTCTAGTATTCGAAAAAGCCACCGTGAGAGTCGCGCTGGCTTTTTATGTCAGAGACACATCAACACACTGAATTTTTGCTCAATTATTCTGTGTCCTGAGATTTGGTTCCTGAAAGCATCCATTGGCAGTTACTGACTTACCAATCCTTCACTTCAGTACTGATAGGTAGTTTGATATAAAAACCTTATAATCCAAGAGGCGTCATGGTGTTGTCGGTTAGTGAGCGGACATTTAATCAAGAAGTTTTAGAATCTCCTATTCCTGTTTTAGTTAACTTTGAAGCACCCTGGTGTGGCCTGTGTCGGATTATCCACCCACTGTTATTGCAATTTCAATCCCAATGTGGAGACGAAATTAAATTAGTTGGGGTTAACGCCGATCAAAATTTTAAATTGTCTACTACTTATAAGCTAAAGTCGCTGCCAACTTTACTATTGATTGAAAATGGCACTGTTCGCCATCGCTTGGAGTGCTTTCGCGGTAGAGAAGATTTACGTCTAGCTTTAGAAGAGATTAAAGCCAGCTACAGCAATTACCCGAAAATCTACAAAAGTCCAAAAACAGTGGACTTAGAATGCCGATCGGCCTGATGGATATTGGGTATAGGGCGTGGGGAATAGGGCATTGGACAAATGACAAATGACCAATGACAAATGACTAATGACTAATGACCAAATCTAAAACCATGCTTAACACCCCACCCAATCAGTCTTGGGTGGGTTATTTTATCCTAAAGGGTGTGTGTCACAATTATTAACAGTTTCGACACGCTAAATCAAGAATTTTAAAAGTAGGCGTCAGTGATGGAAGTAATCTATCAGTATGCCTGGCTGATTCCGGTGTTCCCTCTTCTTGGGGCAATGCTGGTCGGTCTAGGGTTAATCTCGTTGAATCAGGTGACAAACCGCCTCCGCCAGCTTAATGCTGTGGTGATTATCTCCATGATGGCAGCAGCTATGGCACTGTCGTTTGCCTTGTTGTGGAGTCAAATTCAAGGACATCCGTCTTATATTCGCACCTTTGAGTGGGCGGCAGCAGGTAATTTTCACCTGAGCATGGGCTACACTATTGACCACCTGACAGCCCTAATGCTGGTGATTGTTACAACAGTAGCCTGCTTAGTCATGGTTTACACCGATGGCTACATGGCTCACGATCCAGGTTATGTGAGGTTTTACGCCTATCTCAGTTTGTTTGGCTCCTCAATGTTAGGTCTGGTGATCAGCCCCAACCTAGTACAGATTTATATATTCTGGGAACTGGTCGGGATGTGTTCCTACTTGCTGGTCGGTTTTTGGTACGATCGCAAGTCAGCAGCAGATGCCGCTCAAAAAGCGTTTGTTACTAACCGCGTCGGTGACTTTGGTTTGTTACTCGGCATTTTGGGGCTGTTCTGGGCAACAGGAAGCTTTGATTTTAATATCATGGGCGATCGCCTCGCCCAACTCGTCGAATCAGGTTCTATCAGCAATTTTCTCGCTGTCCTGTTTGCGATTTTAGTTTTCTTAGGCCCAGTAGCAAAATCAGCGCAATTCCCCCTCCACGTCTGGCTACCAGATGCGATGGAAGGCCCCACCCCCATTTCTGCCTTGATTCACGCGGCAACAATGGTGGCGGCTGGTGTTTTCCTCATTGCCCGGATGTACCCAGTATTTGAAGGCGTTCCAGTTGCAATGAATGTCATTGCCTTTACTGGGGCGTTTACGGCGTTTTTGGGGGCTAGCATTGCCATTACCCAAAACGACATCAAAAAGGGCTTGGCTTATTCCACCATTTCCCAACTTGGTTACATGGTGATGGCAATGGGAATAGGTTCCTACAGTGCTGGACTATTCCACCTAATGACCCACGCCTATTTCAAAGCGATGCTGTTCTTGGGTTCAGGTTCCGTAATTCACGGTATGGAAGGTGTCGTCGGTCACGACCCCGCCTTAGCGCAAGATATGCGGCTGATGGGCGGACTACGGAAGTATATGCCCGTCACAGCAACTACCTTTTTGATTGGTTGCTTGGCAATTTCTGGTATTCCGCCTTTTGCTGGTTTCTGGTCAAAAGATGAAATTTTAGGGAAGGCTTTTGAGGCTAACCCATTTCTCTGGATGATTGGCTGGCTAACTGCCGGGATTACAGCTTTCTATATGTTCAGAATGTATTTCATGACATTTGAAGGCAAATTCCGGGGTACTGACGAGAAAATCAAGGAAAAACTTAAAAAAGCTGCGGCGACAATTGTCCTGGAATTAGAGTCAGAAGAACCAGTCCCGAATTTTGGGCCTGGGGCGATGAAGAAAGGAGAATTGGCGGCAACTAGTCAGCAGCATGATTCCCATGACTCCCACGGGCATCACAGCGACTCCCCCCACGAATCGCCGTGGACGATGACGCTGCCGTTGGCACTGTTGGCTGTGCCTTCGATTTTGATTGGTTTGGTGGGAACTCCCTACGCCAATTATTTTGAAGAGTTTATCTTTCCTCCTAGCGAAACTCTCTCCGAAGTTATAGAAAAAGCTTCCGAGTTCAATCCGACGGAATTCTACATCATGGCGGGTGCCTCAGTCGGAATTTCTTTGATTGCGATTACCCTGGCATCGCTGATGTATTTGCGCCGTAAAATTGACCCAGGTGCGATCGCTGCTCAAATCAAACCACTTTACGATTTATCCCTCAACAAGTGGTACTTTGATGACATTTACCATCGGGTTTTTGTCCTCGGCTTGCGTCGCCTAGCTAGACAAGTTATGGAAGTTGACTTCCGCGTTGTTGATGGTGCTGTTAACCTCACAGGCTTTTTCACCCTTGTTAGCGGTGAAGGTCTGAAGTACCTAGAAAACGGTCGCGCTCAATTCTATGCCTTGATTGTGTTTGGGGCGGTTTTGGGCTTAGTGATTGTCTTTGGTGTTACCTGATTTGTGTAGTGTCAAATTAGAGCCTGGGCGAATAGAATTCGCGGCTACACAAACAAAGTCCGCCTGCGCGGACTAAGGAAAAATTAAATTTTTGAAACCCACGGAGGTGGGTTTTGCCTGTGTAGACGCGGTTTCTAACCGCCCTTTCACCCCAAGTTTTTTAGGAGCCTAATTTAGACTCCTTTTTTTTGGCTGATAGTCAGCAATTAAATATTAAAGTCTTCTTTTACATCATTTGGTGGTTCAAACATAATCTCAAAACCTCCATTGGGAATAGTTCGACGCAAAAATCTTAAATGGTCGTCTGCATCTTGGCGGTTAGCAAAACGGGCGACGGTGTGAGATTGGGTAATCACTACAGTTTTTACTATTACCCAAGGATGATTTTGGGCAATAACTGGTTTTATCATGGTGAATGTCTCCTTTTGTTAGGGAGCCAAGAGCCAGCAGGAAGCCTCGGAAACTTATTTGCTGGCTTTTGACAAGATTTGTAATTTTGTTGCTGGGTTGCTGTAAGTGTGAGTGTGTTTTCATCGCTTCTAAACACTCTCATCTCATAGATTTTGTGGTAAAACCTGGGTTGCATCATGGTCGTGAAGTCCTGGGACAACTAGCCATAGCCACATCCGGCATTTGAACAAGCGCAATGATAGAAGTTCTTCAGGGAATTTTTGATTTCTGTGACCTTGCCAGTGTCCAAGGTGTGCAAGTTGTTGTTTGGCGCAGGTTGGGCAGAGGTCGCCTGGTTTTCCTTTGTCGATGGTGTAGTTTGAGTCTTCAGGATTAAGGGGTTTAATTCCAGGAAAGCGCCCTGCTTGGGAATGGGGGCAGGGTTTGCCGTCGAGTTCTGCGGGGATGATGCCAGTGCAAATTAGGTTGTCGGGGTATACGTTGCCGTCGGGGGAGAGGAAGAGGGCTTTGGGTTCGGTGTTTTGAATATTCATGCTCTACCGAATAAAATGTTTGACTAAAAAACAATATATGCGGTAAAGTATTATTATGTAAATAGATTTAGTTTAAATTTTGAATCCAGCTTGTTTTGCAATTAAGGTCAAATACTTAGATGTGGCTAAAGTCGGCTCATATACACTTTTTTCCCATTGGCTCACTGTTGCTTGTCGCACACCTAGCCTTTGTGCAAACTCCGCTTGTGTTAAATCCATGTGTTGCCGCAGTGCTTTAATTAACTCAGCATTCCACAGTACAGTATCACCCTGAAGCTGAATTTGATATTTATCAGGAGGTTTACGGAATATGACTTGTTGCTGATCAAAATCCACTTTTTCAACGCGATATCCCGCTTCCATCCAAGCGTAAGCTTGTGATGAGCCTTGTTTCCGGTTACTCCACCATGCCTGTTTATTTCTTGCTGATTCAGGCAATACATCGTTTATTAAAGTCTCAATTTCAGCAAATGATAGAGTTATTTCATTTTGATCACCGCCACGCAAAAATTCTAGGAGTGGCTGGTATTTGCTGCCCTCCTTCATGTAACCTCTTCCTCTACTACCATCTATTATCTTTTACCAATTAGTTAATCTTCAGTTAGCCTGCGACTTTCAAAGTTATTAATGTGTCCTGGCTGAATAATTAGATCGTGGAACTCTTCACAAATAGATTTGATTAACTCTTCATTCTCATCTGTTAAGTAGCGTCCATGCATCAGTCTATTCCTCAATACACGAATATAGTTGATTTTGTTTGTAATTGTATTTCGTGCGCTTTTGTCAACAATACTAGCGAAGGCTGACTGAGGAGAATTTGCTAACTTATAACCTCCTTCTAAGTCATCAACCATACTAATCATTTCTGATAAATCTGTGAAATTTGCATGGTAAAGCCAGTGCATAATTAGGGGTTTATGTCGCTGGTAGTCAGCTTCCCGTTTCTGACTATCCACCGCTTCACTTTTACATTTTTCATATCTTTGCAATTTCTCTTCCCATTTATATCCATATCTTATTTTGTATTTTTCAATATCTTGTTTAGCATCTTCTATATATTTATCAAGAGTATCTTGCCAGCCAGAGCCATATTTTTTGAGCATTACAGATATAATAAATTCCCTGACTGCGTTTTCAAAATTTATGACTAAAGGGAATAATCTCTTGCTTCGCTCATAACCATAAAAGTTATAAACTAGGGTCAATTTCGGAAAGTAAGTTTCTGTCGGCTGTGCTAAAGCCTTCTCAAGTTCGACAGGTTCAACTGGAACTACCATTTCAACGTCAAAAGTTATTAAAATATGGGAATTTATATCAGATTGCCAGTGTACATTTAAAAGAAACTCAAAATTTTGGGTAACTGCTGCTTGCAATTCATATTGATTACTTAATGGGTTTAGAGGTACTGATTCGTATTCGTCATATACAGCACCCAAGTCATCGAAAAGATCATACAAAGCTCTTTCTAATTCCTCCTGTGGCTGTTCAAAGACAGTCAAGTAACAAGCATGGATCATTTAAACTGCCTCTTGAAATAGCTTTCCAAGAAGCTTCTGGGCTTCAGTACGGCGCTCTTGGGCAGCTTTCGATAATTGCCCTGCCTCTTGTGTTAATCGCTGTGCTTCTGCAATAATTTGTTTCTGTTCAGCGAGAGAGGGAAGTATCACAGGCAAATCATTTAAAGCAGTAATGGTTAACATAGGCTGAACGCTACCAGTTGAAAGGGAGTGAATCAGGGCTTGACCAACATCTGAATTGAGATAGAAAACCAAGTAAGCTGAATCAATCTTATTCGTTAGGCGCAGTCTTGCAAGGTGTGTATCTATGTTCGCAGGCTGGTCAGATTCATAAACAGCAGCTATCCCCGGACGCATAATCAGACTAACTAGTACATCACCCGTATGAACTTGAGTTGCTTCAAGTTTCTTATGTTCATCTGGAGTTAGATAGCGCACATGATTAAGGTTGATACCCGGCGCTGAAATATTACGTGTTGAGAGTAAAGGAATCCCGTCCACATTCTCAACCCCAGTAACGGAGTAACCACGCTTGGTAGTTCCCTCAAGAAGTAAAGTTCCCAGTTTAACCACAGGAAAGGGACTTTTCTCTAATTGCGCCATTGCACCTGTTACTACTTGGGAGTAAGGCTGAAAGTTCCAGACACCCTTCTGACGCAACTGTGAAAGATTAACAACAGTTTTTTCCATTTAACTATCTCCCTAACAACTCAGCCAAATCTGTAATTACTTCTCTAACCTCTGACGGTTCGTTAACCTCATCTTCAGGGATAGAAATACGACCAGCCCCGTCATAGCCAATATTATCAATCCTAGCCATGTAAATCTCATAATCCCGATCAGCTTCGATAACTTCCTGACCAATTTCTAGCTGACTTTCTGTCGTCAAAGCTATCTCACGCTTTTCAAGAATAACCACGCTAGTCTTTACGCCAGCACCGTAGGGCATGAATGTTTCTTTTGGTAAACTAATAACTGCCTTCAAGCTTGCCCAGCGTAAAATCCAGTCTCTTACATTCTGCATTGAACTGTTTGCTAAAACTCCATCAGGTAAAACAATTACTAACTTTCCACTTGGTGCAAGATATTCCAAGCAACGATTTAAAAAAGCAACTTCCTGGGGAATACTTCTAACAATTTTACCATTTTTATTTGTCACCCCATCCCGTGCAGCAAAATCCTTCAAAACATTTTCATTTGTTAATTTAGAACCAAATGGAGGATTAGTTAAAATCATTGTCAGCCCTCCCAGATAAAACCCTGGACGTTCTGGAAGTCCCTCTGTAATTCCTCCTGTAATGCTACCCAATCGCTCCAGCGAATCCATTACCTTTAAATCCGCATATTGTGCGCCATTCATTAAAGTATTAACTCGCGCTACGTGCATCACATTTCGAGAATATTCAGCACCAAATAAATGATTATCTCGAAACTTGATAAACTCTTCTGTTGGTTCTTCAGGATTAATCCCTTCAGCACTACCACCATTATTTGCTATTGCTTTTGCATACTCCTGCTTACGCACATAATCCAAAACGTGGGTCAACATCCGCGCTGAACCGCAAGCAGGATCACCAACATAATCGTTTACTGTAGGTTGCAAAATTCCCACCATTAAATTAATTACAGGTGTAGGTGTGAAATATTGCCCCAAATCATCGCGGAAAGTCTTACTCAAAAAATCCTCAAACACCCCACCTTTGACATCTGCTGAAGATTTTCGCAAACTCCAAGGCTGTAAACGCTTGACGATTTCCATTGTCGTGTGAGGCTTGAATTGCAGCACATCAGCCTCATTAAAAGCCAAACGCACACCCAAATCATCACCAAATTTTTTCGCTATTGTTTCTCGTTCCCACTGCTTCGCTTTCTCAAAAGTGTCTCTTACCTGAACTAATAAACGTTCTGGGTCAGTTTCATTACTAACACTAAATACATAAGCCCGTGATTCTCCTGTTTGCTTTACCAAGTCAATTGTTGCCTGTTCGTCATACCACTTAGCAAACAAGAATTTAACCATTGCATCAACGGCTTCTTGTGGCTGCAAACCCTCATTATCTCTCAGAATAGAGTGACAACCAGATCGCGTATCTCCCAAAACCTCCCGAAACCTATCACGGGTTAGGGGCGTGAGTCCTGTTTGAATCCCATCTGGTTCACTGGGATTAAGGATTACAGTATAAAAACTGTGCTTTGCGGCTTCACGGGAGCTTTCATACTTCTGTAAATCACCAATTATTTCTAACTTGCGTGGATATTCAAGGTCACGACGATAAATTACTGTATGTTTACCACTGGTTAAAATCGCATAACGGGCAGATGGTGAAGCACTCATGTAAGCATTGAGTCGGTTAAGATGATCAACCCAACCTTCGCCCTCAGTCCCGCCAACTTTTTTACTTGGTTCCATAGCCTCCACCATAATGAAGGCTACATCCAAATTACCTACAGAATCAGCATAACGGTCATCGTAAACTACAAGGTCTGCCCTTCCTTGATAGCGTCGCCCACCTTGATGAGTTCCCTCGGCAAAATCCGAATTTAGTTCTAGTTCCATTGCCTCTAGTGGAACACCGTACTCTTCTACTAAAATCTGAAGCGCCCACATCGTCACAGGGTCTTCTGCTGGACGCACATAAGAACCATCAGCTTTAAATAACTTCCGTAGATTTATATCCTGGCGATACTTCTCTGGTATGTTAGCCGGATTTTGGTAAGGATTAGTGAAATCGGAGAAAGGCATGAAGTTATTGCTATGGGAGACAGACTACACAGTAGATAAATGATATGCGATCGCGGGCGATCGCGCTTTCTGTATTAAAAAGCGAAGACAAGCTATTTAGTCATAACTGCGATCGCTACGATCTGCTGCCCTACACAGAGAAGACATCGCTTTTGAGTTAATATAGGCATAAAACTAAGTAATTGTTGATTTATTATGCTATATCAACCAATTTCAACAATTTTACCCAAAATACGCGAAAGCTTAAAACAACTCTATGGAGAACAATTAGACAAACTAATTTTATTTGGTTCACAAGCCAGAGGAACAGCACAACCAGACTCAGATATTGATATTTTAATTGTATTAAAAGATGTCTTTAACTATTCTCAAGAAAGTGAAAAAATAAGTCAAACTATTGCTGATTTATGTTTAGAATATAATGTTTTAATTAGTTGTGCTTTTGCTACTAGTGAACAACTAGAAAATTATAATAGTGGTTTCTTTCGTAATGTCAGGCAAGATGGGTTATTAATATGACCCCTGAACAACAAAAACTCTTAGAAAAAGCGGAGAGAAGTTTACAAGCAGCAGAAGAACTCAACCAAAAAGGTTTTGCTGAATTTGCAGCATCTCGTGGCTATTACGCAATGTTTTATATCGCTACCGCTTTTTTAGAAGGGGAAGGACTGGCTTACTCTAAACATTCAGCCGTAATTGCTGCTTTTGGAGAAAGATTTGCACGTCCACAACGAGTTCCTCGTGAATTTCATCGTTATTTAATTGATGCAGAAAGAACTCGTTTACGCGGTGACTATAATACTGATCCTAATATTACTCAAGCTGATGCGGATCAGATTATTCAGAGAACTATCGAAATTCTTAATTTTGCCAAAGCAAATATTGACTCTCTATCCCCTTGAACAAGCACAAAAATAGCTTTATCATTGCGATCGCACCCCTAATCTATAATTTTACCGGCTTTTTTAGGTAAATTTTTGATTTAACCGGGAGTATCACAACGCACATTCCGCGCCCCCAAATGTCAAAAAAGACTCCTAAGCGAAAAAAATAGGGGATTGCCAATTTAATTAAATCAACCTAACGAGGAAGACGAAATCCCCAAAAAGCTGTTACTTAATAACTAGTGACTTTTTGCCAAACATGATTTTGATAGCAGACGAATTGTGATGAATACAGCTAATTTTCCGTGGCTGACGACGATTATTCTGTTGCCGATAGCCGCTTCACTACTGATTCCCATCATCCCGGATAAAGAAGGCAAAACAGTGCGCTGGTACTCCCTTGTCGTAGGGCTGATCGATTTTGCACTCATTGTTTATGCCTTTTATACTGGGTATGATTTCTCCAATCCAGATTTGCAGTTGGTGGAGAGTTACCCCTGGGTACCCCAACTAGATTTGAATTGGTCAGTAGGGGCAGATGGCTTATCTATGCCCCTAATTATTTTGACTGGATTCATTACCACGCTGGCGATATTAGCAGCTTGGCCTGTCACCTTCAAGCCGAAGCTATTTTACTTCTTGATTTTGGCGATGTATGGCGGTCAAATAGCCGTGTTCGCCGTCCAGGATATGCTGTTATTTTTCCTGGTGTGGGAACTGGAACTAGTACCGATATACTTCCTGCTGTCGATTTGGGGAGGCAAAAGACGGCAGTATGCAGCGACTAAATTCATTTTATACACAGCAGGCGGTTCGCTGTTTATTTTGCTGTCTGCCCTGACAATGGGATTTTACGGCGATACGGTGACGTTTGACATGCGATCGCTCGCCTTAAAAGACTTTGCCCTCAATTTCCAACTTGCCGTCTATGCTGGCTTCCTGATTGCCTACGCCGTCAAGTTGCCGATTATCCCCTTGCACACCTGGCTACCTGATGCCCACGGTGAAGCAACAGCACCTGTACACATGCTACTAGCAGGTATTCTCTTGAAAATGGGCGGTTACGCCTTAATTCGGATGAATGCCCAAATGCTCCCCGATGCCCACGCTTATTTTGCACCAGTTTTGGTGGTTTTGGGGGTAGTTAATATCATCTACGCAGCCTTAACATCCTTTGCCCAGCGCAACCTGAAGCGAAAAATTGCCTACTCCTCAATTTCTCACATGGGCTTTGTGATGATTGGTATTGCCTCCTTCACTGATTTGGGATTGAGTGGGGCAGTGTTACAAATGGTTTCCCACGGCTTAATTGGGGCGAGTTTGTTCTTCCTGGTTGGCGCAACTTACGATCGCACCCACACCCTGATGTTGGATGAAATGGGCGGTGTTGCGAAGAGAATGCCGAAAATTTTCGCCATGTTCACTACCTGTTCGATGGCTTCTTTGGCATTGCCTGGGATGAGCGGTTTTGTGGCAGAATTAATGGTATTTGTCGGCTTTGCTACTAGCGATGCTTATAGCTCTACCTTCAAAGTTATCGTGGTGTTCTTGATGGCAGTGGGAGTGATTTTAACTCCGATTTATCTGCTGTCGATGTTGCGAGAAATTTTCTACGGTAAAGAGAACGAGGAATTAGTTTCTCACCAAGCTTTGATAGATGCCGAACCCCGTGAAGTATTTATCATTGCCTGTTTGTTAATTCCAATTATTGGTATTGGTTTCTATCCAAAATTGCTGACTCAAATGTATGACGCGACAACTGTACAATTGACAGCAAGATTGCGTGATTCCGTGCCGACATTAGCACAGCAAAAAGACGACGCACTAAAGGTTTCTTTGAGTGCGCCGGAAATTGGTAATTAAGTTGCGATCGCTACTTTAGTTTAGTTTAAATATTGATTGCTTTGAGGGCAGGTTATGTACCTGCCCTTTTTGTTACTCACTCGTAATTTTTTATTTGGTAATGTAATAAATAAATCATTGAGCTGATTGATTTGTTTGCAACCAGTTCAGCAAATCTTCCATAGCAGTGAAATCTAACAAAGCTTCGCCAAGGTTTTCTAATTGATTTAAAGAAAGAGATTGGATGCGCTCTTGCAATTGTGGTGATAATTCTCCCACTCGTCTTTGTAGTAACCTTAAAATAAGCTGTTGTTCACCTTCCTTTTTACCTTCTTGTTTACCTTCTTGTTTGCCTTCTTGTTTTCCGCGCTCGTAGCCGATGCGCTCACCTGTAGTTATATATCTCATAGTCCGCTCCTGCTCAAATTGTTTAAACTCTTCCCAAAACTGATTTTCCAATGCTTTTGGTAATATCATAACCCAATCGATAAATCGATATAGATTGCGAATATCCTGCTCTTCTAAACCTAAATCATATAGTCTGCGAATTAAGCTAAATTTCCATATTTTGCGTTGTTCGGGTGATGAGCGTGTCTGTTGTGTTTTCAAATGCGCCATGACGACAGTTGCAAATGGATTATCGCTATTTTCTAACTCGTGGAAGCGATTTTCGTAATCCAAAAGTTTAATACTGCCAAATTCAAAAGTTAAGCGAGTATTGGGATAATTGTAGCTGTAATTGCTTGGTCGCCATTCGCGGTTTGGATCACAGAGAATTGCAAGGCTTATTGCTGGCCGATCAAAGCGGTCAAATATGCGAAAATTGTAGGTAAACATCCGCTTAGGAAAATTATCTTCTTTTTGTCCCTGAATTTCAACATGGATTAATAACCACAGTTCTTCCCCTTGCGTTTGCCAGACTTTGACTAATTGATCGGCATATCGCTTACCTTGTTCAGCTTCACGAGCTATTTGTTGAAATTCTTTATCCAGAAATTCATAGGGACGTTCCCAATCAATTAATGCAGAAGTTTCTGGAAAAAAGAAATGCATTGCTTGGGGAAAATAAGCTTCTATAATTTCTTTCCAAGGGCTATCAAAATCAGCGCGTTCGCTAACATTATTCATGAATTGATTGCAGATGATAAATTTGCAAAATTATTAACATTGAGTTTCGCTTTGCTCAACTATAGCATTCATAAATCCTGCGTTCAAAGCTGTGCCAACATTAGCAAAAAAAACGAGCATCAAAGGTCTTTTGAATGCGATCCAAATTGCTAATTAGATAGCGATCGCTATTTTAGTTGAAATATTTATTGCATTGAGGGCGTGTTTGTACCGGCCTTTTTTGGTACGCTTTTGGAGCAGTACATACCAAAAGAAAAATATTTCGCGCTTTTTTGCTATTGTCAGTTAGAGATTCTGGTAATCAATATCGAAAAACCATGAATTTAATGTAAAATTTTGTTTGCAATCACAAGTCTGTGAATACTGAGAAAGATCCACAGGCGATGTCTACAACGGGCTACGCCTAGACAAAAAATGGTTCTTTATTCTTGCCCTGCGATCGCACATCAATAGATTACGTACAATCTATCTAGAATCAAATTTGGCAAAACCGCTCATGTTAAACTACAATCCACTGCATTGTTTGCCATCTTCCGAAGAATTACCTGACTCAGATGATACTGCTGTGGATAATGAACTCCAAAATTTAATTCCCGGCTTGCTGAAAACGACACTGGCTTTAGCTTGGTGCGATCGCTGGGATTGGTTCTTTGGTGTTGATATGGGTATTTATTCTCACCCAGACAAACCAGCCATTGTCCCTGATGGGTTTCTCAGCTTAGGAGTTAAACGCTTCATTGATGAGGACTTGCGCCTAAGTTATGTACTATGGGAAGAAAAGAAGCAGCCAATTTTAGCACTAGAAGTTGTTTCCCAAATATATCGGGAAGAATATACCACCAAAAAAGAATTCTATGCCAAAGAATTAGGGATTTTGTACTACGTTGTATATAGTCCGCTTCGGCGTAAAAAGACACCTTTAGAGGTGTATCACCTAGTTGATGGGGAATATATCTTAATGTCAGGAAATCCCGTTTGGCTGCCGGAGATTGGTTTAGGAATTGGACGAGAACGGGGAATTTATCAAGGTATTGTGCGGGAGTGGCTGTACTGGTATGACGAAGAAGGGCAAAAATTGCTGACACCAGAAGAACGCATTAGAGAAGCGGAAGAACGCACAGCTTTTGAAGAACAGCGACGGGTGGAAGCAGAACAACAGGTGAAAATGTTAATTGAAAAATTGAATGCGCTTGGTATTGATCCAGAAAGTTTGTTATAGATTCAGCAGATTTTGTAATTTTCGCTGCCTTAGTGTTAATTAGCTTCTTGGCTGGGGAATTATATCTATGAAGCAACTAATAGCTGGACGGTAAAAATCGTCATAGCTTGTTGCTCAATAAATATATTTACCAAAACCTTCATCAAAAATATGGAAGTTAAATTAGGATTTGGAGCAGTCCCAAAACCTCAATATGTCTTTGTCAGCAAAGAATCCGATCACTGTTGGTATATGCTTGCTGAAGATGAAAAACGTATCGCAATTTATGAAAGAGCCTTGACTGGGTTAATTACAGGGATAGAAGTTAATAAAAAGGTTGAAAATACATTCGGAGAAGTTATCAGAACAGATTTAAATGTTTTGGCAGACAAACCCTATATTATCCGTTCAGGAAGTGATACCTATTTTTGTAAAGGTTTATTGCTGTCTTTAGATATTCTTACTTTTGAACAACTGCGTCATCCACTTACTATTGCCGTTAGTCCTGGAGATAAAAAAGTAGTATTCTGTAATATTTACGATCCAGTAACTTATCGCTCTATAGGTGTTAGTTGGGATGGACATAGAGAATTAGACTGGCAAGCTTTAGGACAAAGAGTAAGTTTAAAAATTAATAATATTCATAATTTTAATCAAGATAAAAATCAATCTCAATCAGAAGCAAATGACAATATAAAAACGCCTGAACCGCGTGATGTTTTTATAGCTAAAACTGACACATATTTAGCTCAATTAAATTGGACTCCAGAGCAGGGAAGGGAGTATTTACAGCAGAAATATGGCAAGCGATCGCGTCTACAACTCACTGATACAGAAATTCTGGATTTCATTGATTATCTGAGGCTACAACTAACCCAAAACTGCTCAACTTAGGTGCTGTTATGTGAACTTGGGATAATTGCGATCGCTTTTAGTCCAAATCTTCTTCGGTAAGTCCAGCATCTTTCATAATGCTTTTCAAAGTTCCAATCGGTAAATCTCGATTACTATGAACCGGAACGGAGAGGATAACATCAACACCTTCTTTTACGTAAATATGATGACTGCCAGTAATCCGTTTCAATTGCCAACCCTGCCGTTCCAAAATTTTACAAAGTGCTTTACCTGAAACCGCTTTCATAGCGATATTTCAACCAACTGTTTCTCCGGGTCAAGTTCTTCTCGTTCGCTAGCAACTTCCAACCAACCTTGAACTGCATCTTGCAGCATCTCTAACAAATGTTCATAGCTGTCTCCCCAAGTGTGGCATCCTGGTAGGGCAGGTACAGAAGCACACCACACACCGTCTTCTTGCCAGATAACTGCTTTAATTTTCATTACCAATCATCTCCACAAGATTGCGACTTAATATTCTAGCGTCAAGCCGAGTGCTGCATCTACGCCCGTCGTAGACATCGCTTGTTTGCTGCACTGAGGTTATTGTTAAAGACATCCAATTTAGTATTGTATTAGGTTGACTTCGCCTCAGACGCTGGATAAGCTTTATGTGCTTCTGCGTAAATCTTTAATGCCACAGCCATCTGCTGTTCGGCAGTCTCTCCCTGCTCTTTGAACCAAGCAAAAGTTTCAGGATCTACCTTAACTGTTATTGTTACAGGTGACTTGGGCATTCGCAATTGTGCTTTAGCAAAAAATTCTTCTGACAAGGGTGGAATATCTGAGGTGTCGATGTCTTCGTCATTCATTGCATCGACTCTAACCCAATCGGTTCTTGAGGTATTGTTCATAGCTTTTTCGTTCGTGAGACAGTGCCTTTCTTAATGAGATGATCCGAACCATTTCTTCACCTGGCTCGGTGTAAATAACTACTACAATTCGTCCATCAAGTAGTCCAATACCGAGATACCGTTCCTCTCCATAGTCCTCTCGTTCATCTAGGTAGACAAGCATGGGTAGATTAAACACGCGGAAAGCATCAGCAAAGTCCAAACCATGCTTTGTAATGTTGCTTTGGTTTTTACGCTCATCCCACTCAAACTTCATGGACTCAATATACCAGTGATACCCGGAAAATCAACTGCTTTAATTTTCATCACCAATCATCTCTACAAGGTTGCGACTGATTATTCTAGCGTCAAGTGGAGTGCGATCGCTTGTCCATTGCATTCAGGTATTAGCCTCCCACCGATGCGATCGCACTCAACACAAAAATGATTGACAACTGCATTCATCGCAGTATCAAATTTATACCTTCTGAATGTTTATTAGTTGGTATCTCAGGGAAAGATAAGTATAAGGTGATGCCTTGATTTTATGTTTGACCCGTAGACGAGTACTAACCAAATACTAATCACAATCAGGAGTATTTCATGATTCCACTGATTTTGGGCGCTGCTGCTTTGGCTACTGGAGCCTTCGGAGCGCTAAAAGGTGCTGAAGGCATTGGCAATATGAATCAGGCAAAAGAAATTGGTGAACAAGCTCAACAGAAATACGAAAGTAGCTTGCAAAACTTAAAAGCAACCTGGGAAATTACCAACCAGTCAGCAGAAACCTATGGTCAAATGCAACTTCGTATTAAGCAGAGTACAATTTCAAACTTTATAGCTTTTATTGAGAGAATTGGTCAGCGAGCTTCCCAAAACAATCTGGACATTCTAACTGGATTAGACATCTCTACTCAACAAATTCAGGAGTACAAAACAGAAGTTATCAAAGCTGAACAGTGGGTAAAAGGTGGTGTATCAGCAGCCGTTGCAGCCTCAGCAGCAGGTTCTGGTGCAGTTACCTTAGCAAAGAGTGTAGGTACTGTTACTGTTTCCAAGTTCTTTGGATTGTGGGCTAGTGAAGTTGCTATCTCACAAGTTGGTGGTGCTGCTGCTTGGACTGGAGCCATAACTTGGTTAGGTGGTGGTACTAGTATGGCGGTTGGTGGCGCTGTATTGGGAGGTATTACACTCGGCCCGGCGTTCATGGTTGGGGGTTTTCAACTTGCTGGTAAGGGTGAGGAAGCTTTGACTAAAGCGCGAGAGTATGAAGCTAATGTCAATGTAGAGATTGCCAATATTGAAGCAGCTCAAGACTTTCTATTACAGGTTAAACGGCGAACAGTAGAACTGGCTAATTTAGTGTGTAATTTAAACAACCGTGCTAAATCTGCACTTCAAGAGCTTGAAGCCCAACCTTTTAATCGCGATCGCGATGCTAGGAAGTTTCAAGAAGTAGCACTTCTGGTAAAAGCGCTTGCAGAAATCATGAAAACTCCTATTTTAGACAGTGAAGGGTATCTGAATCCTGCTTGCACGACTATCCAAGCAAAGTATCGTACTTTGGGAGCAAATTAAGCATGTCAGTACACAAAATAGCTACTTTTGCACTCGCAAACTTAAATCCTGCTGAATGCTTACAGCAAATGGTTTCAGCTTGCACCGATTACCTGAAGGTTGCCGAACAGGAAAAGACAAAGAGACGAGAGATTGAAGCTTGGGAAAACGAAACAATCACCAAGATTAACGCCCAGCGAGAGTTGCTGATGGCGTATCTAGATCGCTCTTTTGATGAACGTGCAGAAAACTTTCGCGCTTTGTTTGCTGTCGTTGATAATGCGATCGCATCCGGCAATAATGAACAACTAGCCCTTACCTTAAACTCAATCACAGAAATAGCTAAATCTAGCCCCTTCAAAGACCTTGCAAATTTAGCTTCTGTTCGCGCCGCCCTGGATGATCCAGATCACGAATGGAAATTTTGATTTTATAACAGCGCGATCGCTCTCCCAAAACTTTCTAAAAAGCCTGCCTACGTAGGCTTTTTTCATGTACTACAAAACTTCCAGGCTAGAGGGGCTCTGAGATCATAGCGATCGCCACTATAATCAAGTTGCATTGCAAAATATTGCAATATAATATATTGCAAGACAACTTTCACAAGACGATGAGCAAAGAAAATATTACGTTTCGGATAGATAGCGATCAGAAGGCTGCACTTGATGCGATCGCAGCAGGAATGAATCGCGATCGCAGCCACATACTTAATGAGGCGGTAGCCACTTATCTAAAGATGTATCACTGGCAAACCGAGGAAATTCAAAAGGGGATTGCTGAAGCGAATAGTGGAGACTTTGCCGATGATGAAGAAGTAAAAGCGACTTTTGCAAGACTCACTAATGTATGTTAAGTGGCTGCGTAATGCGCTTCATACCATGCAGTCACAAATAAGGTTATCAAATATCTCTTGCTTCTGGTAGCCAGTTTTCATCTAATACTAACTCTACAGAATATGGGTACTCTTCTGGAAACACGGATACAAGTATTCCCGTTTGCTTGGCTGCTTGCCGACGTGCCCTTTGATAACTTTCCTCAAGTTGCTCTGTAGGATAACTCTTAAGACTAGGACTATCTTTTATTGCTAACTCAATTTGGGTGCGAGAATCAGTGATGGAATCGAGCCAACTATCTGAGCGACGCTGGGGTTGATATTGCCACTTCAGCAGATGCAAGAGTAAGCGAGTTAGTTGACTGGCAATAGCCCGCCTTTCACTTTTGCCCAAGCCTTCAACCTCTTCAATCAAATGTTCTACATCAACTTCATGCCAGTGATGCGATCGCAATAGTTGGGCTGTCTGCTCAATCCACAAATTAAAATCTGCTTTATAAGTTGCGCTCATAGCCGTTCTCGATCTTACGGAAGCCAAAATATCCTTATTTTCCAATACGCTCAAGTTCCTCTCGCAATACTCGCCTTAATGTCTCTTCTAACGGTTCACGGCGCTGCTGAATGTACTCACGCAAGGCATCGTTAATCAAAGTTTGGTAATTTCCCCCACCTGCTGCGTGAACTTGGTCACGAAACCATGCTAGTACTTCATCATCTAGGCGAATTGTAATTCGAGTTTTGCCTGTTGGTGTTGATTCAATTGCTCCCCGCTTGCCCTGGCTAAAATCATACTCAGCTTCCATAGTTTTTAAATCTAATACAGTGTCAAAACTCCCAAATTTGGATTTTTGTCAAAAGCTTGGATATCCTCTAAATGCGATCGCAAAATCTCTTCAATCTGTCTGGTTGAACAATTGCCATAACGAATCCAAATCACTTTCGGAGGAAATCCTCGCAAAATGCTCAACTCATTAAAATCAGCATCTCTCGTTACAACAGTAAATCCATTTTGTCGGGCATACTCCCAAACAGTTAGATCATCTGCTTGATCTAAGCCTATAAGAAAAAGATGCTGAGAGTTTGGGTAAATATCAGCCAGTCGATCAACTAATCGAGGTGATAAGTTATGGTCAAACAATAACTTCATGCTTGCATTGTCAGCATTTGCCGTTCTCGATCAGCTGCATAGCTTAGGCAAGCTAAAATATCCTCTTGTGTCAAATAAGGAAAGTCATCAAGCAATTCCTCGTAGGTCATGCCAGAGGCAAGATAAGATAAAACATCGTATACAGTAATTCGCATTCCTCGAATACAAGGCTTACCACCTCGTTTTCCTGGTTCGATTGTAATAATGTTTTGATACTGCACAGCTATTCAACCCTCAAAAATCTTCATCGTCAACAAAAAATTCCGCATCGTCTTCTAATCGAGAATTACCCTGCCCAATACCAGCAAGTCCCCACAGAGGTTGCAGCAGTGCCATGCCAATTAACCCTGCACAGGCACTAAAAGCCAGCACTAAACCCATTGGTATTTGAATCGATTGGAATGTTAAGAATTTTAACGATACGGGTGTGGCATTTTGGACTGAAATAATTGCGATCGCAATTACCCAAACCGCTACAACTAAAGATGTCAAAAAAGGAGCGAGAGTTTTCATATTTTGATTGAAGTGAGAAGTTAGGAGTTATATTTTGCTCAAAATTAAAAACCAAGGAGTTAAGAATAATTATTTTACAATTCTTAACTCCTAATTAATAACTCTTAACTCCGACAAATTAAGCTGCTACTGCCTCTAGTTTAGCAATGGCAATCTCTAACTCTTGGGCGATTTGAGTGAGTTTTTCGGGAGTGTTGGTTTCTAGATAGACGCGCACCAGTGGTTCTGTACCGGAAGGACGCAGTAAAACCCAGCTACCTTCTTCTAAATACAGCTTAATACCGTCTTTACGTCCTACTTCCTTGACTTTAATTCCTGCTACCTCTGTAGGTGGATTTTTGGTAAAGGAGTCGATGACGGCGGTTTTGTGCGCCTCTGTGAGGTGCAAGTCTAGGCGGTTGTTATAAAGTGGGCCGTCGGCTTCGGCGATCGCTTCTTTAACCATCTGACTTAAAGGTTTACCTTCATAAGCGATCGCTTCTGCCACCAACATATCGGCTAAAATGCCGTCTTTTTCGGGGATATGCCCAATAATACTCAAACCACCTGATTCTTCTCCACCGATTAATACGGCAGTTTCGCGCATTTTTTCGCCGATGTATTTAAAACCAACTGCTGTCTCATAAATTTGCAGCCCATTTTTAGCAGCGAAATTATCCAGCAGGTGGGTTGTCGCCACAGTGCGGACTATAGCGCCTGTTTTACCTTTGTTTTTGAGCAAATGACGCGCTAGAACTAACAGCACAGTATTGGGAGTCAGGACAGTTCCTCGTTCATCAACGATGCCAAAGCGATCGCTATCTCCATCCGTCGCCAAACCCAAATCAGCGCGATCGCGAACCACTGCTTCCACTAACTCAACTAATTGTTCTCCTTTGGGTTCTGGCATCCCACCCCCAAATAAAACATCTCTCCAATCGTGGAAACTTTCTAACTGAACGCCGCTATGTTGCAAAACTTCATCTAAATAGCCGCGAGAGGTAGAATACAAAGCATCGTACTTTACTTTTAAATTTGCGCTTTTAATCTTTTCTACATCAAGTAGGGTGTAGATAAATTGCAGATAATCTGGTTTTGGATCGAAAATTGAAATTGAACCTGATGGGTTGCTTCCGGGCAACTTATCCGATGCACTTTCTATATTTGCCACAATAGTATCAGTAATCTCTGGAGTGGCAGGCCCAGCATAATCGGGTATATATTTAATTCCACAGTAAGGTGATGGATTATGACTAGCAGTAAACATTAACGCCCCTGCGGAATTTAAGTAACGGGCGTTGTAGGCAATTACTGGTGTAGGGCAATCCCGAACAGTAATTTTCACAATCCAACCCAAGTCTGCCAGTACTTGGGCCGCTGTTTGGGCAAACTGTTCAGCTAAAAAGCGAGTATCGTAGGCAATAAGTACTGGTTTGCTTTTTGTGTACGCTGTCTCCAAGTAAGTGGCGATCGCCCTTGTTACTTTCCGTACATTGGGAAAAGTAAAATCATCGGCAATAATCCCTCGCCATCCATCGGTGCCAAATTTAATCTTGCTGGACATTTTGCCACTTGCTTCCGTACATTATCAGTACTATAAAAGCTTTCCGTAAACCTTGTGTAGCAGCAAGTATCCTCCGAAGTTATTCTCTAAGCAAGCCTTAGTTTAAACTTCTCCCCACCGTATTTTCTCTCACTGTTTCTGAGCAATGTCAACCCCCGATCGACCTTTTGCCAGTTATCACCTTTGGTCTCTAGTTGCCCCAGCGATCGGGCAAGAACGCTGGCATTGCCAGATGAGACGGGGGTTTATCAAAGCACGGCAACACGAACCACAAGTCAAGGCGCTTCTAGGGCAAGCCACCGCACCCCAGAGGATTGGCATACTCGCCCAAAAAGGCATTTATGAGTTTCATCATCACAGGTATCTGTTGAAGCAAGCAGATGGTGTAGAAAGAGTTGCACAGCTACTTAAATTAAGCAACTCAAGCGTTCAAGTTCAGCAACGAGTGCTGCAAATCCTGAAAAAATATCACGATGCGCCGTTGCTTTTGGATAAAGATATTATCCAATTGACTCCGGGTGATGAAGGCTTTCCTAAACCGATAGTAGTTGAACAAGAAGATTATTGCTTTCGCTTATATGCGGCTATGGACTGCGTTTTTATCGAGTCTGATAGCACTTTACATATTTTAGATTTCAAAACTGGTAAGTCGGCTTTTGACCGACGACAGGCATTAGTTTATTTGGTGGCTGCTCGTTATCTTTACCCTGGACGGAAAGCTGTTGCATCATTTTATAATTTGGAAATATGTAAAAAGTCTGAGTTAATTAGCATCAATAATAGTGAATTAGAATACTTAAAATTCGAGTTAGCTAATATTGCCCACAAGCACCAGCACGATTTACAAAAATATCAAGCAGAAACTACTAATTTTAGTAAGATTTTCCCCCCCAATCCTGGCTCTCACTGCCGCTTTTGTCCATTTAACTCAATTTGTGAATTTGCTGATTTTAAGCAACATCACTCGTATCCACTGCCAAGTTTAAGAATTAATAGTTAGTTTATTTACCTGTCTCTTTTTCTTCAATTATAAAAAACGTTACTAAATTCTCGTAATTTTACTGACATCACTCTTGATTCCTGTCAGACAAACTAGATGCAAACTGCACCTATTTTATTTTAGATTTTCAGGACTCAAGACTAATGCGATTAAAGATAAATAAATCTATTTTTATATCAAAAATAATTTGGAATTTCCTTTTAATTTTAATAATTAAAGGTATTTTACCTCAATCTACATATACATTGCTGCCATCTTTAGACTCGGAATTAGCTACTACTGCTGAGGCTGCCGAAATAACGGTAACTAGCACAAACACACTTATAAAAGCTACTAATTCATCTGTAGAAGATGCTGCTAGTAATACAGCTATTGAGAAAATGCACTTACCTGAAATTGCTAATGTTTATATTTGGAATATTGGTCAAAATAAACAGGATAAAAATAAAGCTAAGGAAATATATTGTTCTTTTTATCCACTTAATTTAGTTTGTGGCCCACAAGGTCAATCTTCAGTTCTTTATAATTACAAATTTCACCAAACAGTACATTACAGAAGGTCTGGTTATCCCGACAAATTTGTAACTCATCATTATCGAAGTTGGCGATCTGTACCAGGGGCAATTAGAAGTTTAGTTCAATATCAAGATATTCAATTTGGTGGTGGTTATCCTCCTTCTAGTGATTATGTAACCTGGATTCGTTTAAATGATGGAGATGGTAATCATCAAACTCGTGGGGTCGTTTATGAATATTCAACTGGCGACACCATGACATGGGATGATTATGCAAATTATTCTAACAATAATGTTGAGGGAGAATGGATTAGCGATGTGGTTCGTGCTGATATACTGCCAGATAATTCATCCCCTCGTGATAGAAAAGATTGACCTGAATAAAAGCACGATATAGTTGTTCAATTACTAAATCTTCACCAAATTAGAGGTTGCTAGCATGAAAGAGCTTTTTACGCTTCTCCAAAAGATTAAAGAAAATCCAGTTATGTACATAGATAAGCCATCAATTACCTGTCTTGATTTCTTTGTAGGTGGGTATTTAGGTCAACTAAGTGACTTAGGATCAACTCCTGAAGGCGACCCAATGGAAGGATTTGACGAGTGGATGCAAGAAATAGCAGAAACTAATTTAATTAAATCTTGGGCTAGAATAATTCTGTTTCTTTTTCCTGGTGAAAGAAATGCCTTCTATAAATTTTTTGAACTTTTTGAAAAGTTCATAGAACAGAAAGATAATTCAGGAATTCAAGGAAGTGAAGACGTTTTAAGGCTTCGTCGGGATTTGATGTTTCCTCGGTTTGATATTTACAAGGAGATTCTAGGCGCTATAAAGAAAAGACCAGGAATGTATTTAGGGACTAGTTCAATTACTAGACTTGATATGGTTCTGCGAGGATATAGTCTGGCTCGAAGAGAAGTTGGCGTACCTCCAACTGAGCCAGAAAAGGAATTTGAAGGTTTTCAATCATGGGTTGAAGAGAAATACGGAATTAACTCAGGTCAGTCATGGTCTAAAATAATTCTTTTCTACACTGTAGACGAGCATGAGGCACTACATAAATTTTTTGAATTGTTTGAAGAATACTTGAATAGAAATAAGAGTTTAGAACTAGACGAAAATTGTGGTTAAGCAGAGAGTATTAAAGTGGATTAGCTTACGGCATAACGCACCCTAGTCCCTAAATTAAATTGGAGTAATCAATATGATGAATCTTTCTACGCTTCTCCAAAACATTAAAGAAAATCCAGTTATCTACATAGATAAGCCATCAATTACTTGCCTTAGTTCCTTTGTAAGCGGCTGGTATTTTAGTCGAATAGAGCATTTCGGATTAAATCCACAAGGCTACCCAATGCAAGGATTTAACGAGTGGATGCAAGAAAGAGCAAAAATTACAGTTTCACGATCATGGAATGAGATAATTCTGTTTCTTTGTTGGACTGAGAGAAATGCCTTCTACAGATTTTTTGAAGAGTATGAGCAGTTTCTAAAACACAAAGATGATTCCAAAATTCAAGAAAGTGAAGAAGAAGCTAGCCCTACTAGAGATAATTCAAAGGTTCGTAAATTTGATATTTACGACGAGATTCTAAAGGGCATAAAGAAAAGGCCGGGTATGTACTTAAGAATTAATCCAATCACTGAACTAGATATGCTTTTGCGAGGATATAGTCTGGCTCGAAGAGAAGTTGGTATACCTCCAAGCGAGCCAGAAAAGGAATTTGAAGGTTTTCAATCATGGGTTGAAGAAAAATATGGAATTGACTCAGGTCAGTCATGGTCTAAAATAATTCTTTTCTATTCTGTAGACGAGTACGAAGCACTACAGAAATTTTTTGAATTGTTTGAAGAATACTTGAATAGAAATAAGAGTTTAGAACTAGACGAAAATTGTGGTTAAGGAGTGAGTATTAAAGTGCATTAGCTTATAATTTGGAAATTTGTAAAAAATCTGAGTTAATTACTATTAATAATAGTGAATTAGAATCCTTAAAATTTGAGTTGGCGAATATTGCCCACAAGCACCAGCACGATTTGCAAAAATATCAGGAAGAGACTAGTCATTTCAGTAAAATATTCCCTCCAAATCCTGGCTCTCACTGCCGTTTTTGCCCATTTAACTCCATCTGTGAGTTTGCCGATTTTAAGCAGCATCAATCGTATCCATTGCCCAGTTTAAGAGTTAATATCAGGCGTTAGAAATTTGACGTTGTTGAATGAGGGGAATGCGAATGATAAACTCAGTACCAACTCCTGGTTGCGAAATACATTCTAAAGAACCGCCATGTCTTTCTGTGACAATTTGGTGACTAATAGCCAGCCCCATACCTGTACCTTTTCCAACTGGCTTGGTCGTAAAAAAGGGATTAAATAGTTGCTTTTTAGCATCTTCTGGTATTCCGAGTCCGTTGTCGGCAATGCGAATTGTGATTTGATTTGGTGTTAGTAATTGGGTGCGAATATAAATTCGGGGATTATCCGTTTTTAGTCGTTTTTTTGTTGTCCACCGAGATGTAACCATCGAATCTTCTAAAGCATCGATCGCATTCACTAAAATATTCATAAATACTTGGTTTAGCTGCCCAGCATAACATTCAACCAAGGGGAGGTTGCCATATTCTTTGATTACCTCAATTTTCGGGCGCTGGTCAGTAGCCTTGAAGCGGCTTTGGATAATCATCATCGTACTATCAATTCCCTCATGGATATCAACCCGTTTCATTTCAGCTTCATCTACGCGTGAAAAAGTCCGCAGGGAAAGCACAATCTCTCGAATCCGCTCTGCTCCCATCATCATCGATTGGAATAATTTGGGTAAGTCTGACCTTAAGAAGTCTAGTTCAATTAGATTTGTAAACTCGTGAATTGCCTTGACTGGTTGGGGATAATGTTTTTGGTAGAGTTCTAACAGTGAAAATAAACTTTTAGTGTATTCATCAGCTGGGCTAATATTGCCGTAAATAAAGCTAACTGGGTTGTTGATTTCATGTGCCACACCTGCAACTAGTTGGCCCAAACTGGACATTTTTTCGCTTTGAATTAACTGAGATTGGGTATTTTGTAGTTTGGATAATGCTGTTTCTAATTCTTGTGTTTGCTGTCGGAGGTCTGCTTCCGCTTGTTTAAGCACAGCATTACTACGGCGCAGAGCAGCTTCTACCTGCTTTTGCTGTGTTAAATCACGAATAATCCCGACTAAGAAACGATTACCTAAATCATCCTTAAATAAATATTTTTTGGTCAGGATACAGTGTGTTGCGCCATCGGAATCTGTAAATAATTCCTCGTTTTCATGAGTTACCCCTGTAGTGAAAACAACTTCATCTTTTTCCCAAAACACATCAGCTTCTGCTTTGGAAAAAACATCATAGTCAGACTTACCAATTAATTCTTCTCGGCTATACCCGATGAAATTACAAAAGGCATCATTAAGTAGTATCCACTGATGTTGGTCGTTTTTAAGAAAAATGGGGTCAGATATACCATTGATCATCCGCAGCAGAAAAGCCAGCGAGAAGTTTTGCTGCTGCGTATATTGTTTGTCAGAGAAGTCATTCAGAGATTTCCAATCATTCATACCCTTAGTCTGAATCTAAAATGTTGTTTTCATGGTTGATGAATAGGAAAAACCACTAAATCAACATAGCCTAAAAAGCAGATAAAAACCTCAGCGATCATATCGCTGAGGCTTTAAAAGACTGGCTCAATAATCCTGAAAAACAGGAGCTAATTAAAAAGCATAATTTGGGTAAAATAAATCGAAGGAATTCAAAAGGGCGGCAATTCTTTAAGAATTGTGAATCGGATATGATTTATCGCTAAATCACCGATGGGGATATCTTCTTTGGTTAGCCGTTCACCTTGACTTGTCACAGTTTCAAAGGTGATACCTTTGCCAATTTCAATGTGATACCAGCATAAGCCCATAAAAAAGCGCGTTGGATAAGGGCCGCCTTCACCTACATCGTCAGGATTTGATTCCATTGGCAACCAGCCAAAATTCGGGACGTAGAACTCCAGCCAAACATGATTAAAGTCGGGTTGTAGCGGTACTCCTAGTAAGTCACTATGGGGAGGGCATTTGTATCTGCCTACGGTACGGCAGGGGATGCCATTTAAACGGCATAGGGCAAGTAAGACACCGACATATTCGCCACAAGAACCAACACCCCGTTCTAAAACTGTATCTGGTGTATCAATGTAAGGTTTAATACCGTAGGATAACTCATCGTAGACGTAGTTGCGGATGCTGTACATTTTCCGCAGAACATTGGTTTCAGAACCAATTGCTTCTCTAGCGGCCCGGCGAACAATGGTAGTATCCATTGCTAGATCATCGTCATCCACTAAGTAGCGCATTTGTAATTCTGAGGAAAGGTCGGGAACGTCTTCTACATCTCTGGGTGTGATGCGATACTTAATGCCTCGAACTTCCAAAAGTGCTTTCCAGCCAAATATATGCCGCTCTCCTGGGGCAAGAGATTCAAATTTAAAGACTGCTACACGTTGCCCTTCTATCACTTCTTCGGTAAAGGGTATACCAATTGGTTCAACGTGTTTTACCTTTTGACGCTCAGTTTCCGATGGTAAGGCAATGCGCCATTCGACATCAGGTAAATAAACCTCGTCTAAGGGTGCAATTTCTTCGGCATAAGACATTTCAATGAGATAGCCGTTAGAGAGGGCGTAGCGCTTATCTGGTTCGTAATGATAATACAGGGGATGAATAAAAGTGCGATCGCGGAATGTCAACTCATGACTCGGATCGGCATTGGGATTATCCCGAATGTAAGCTTCCTCTGAGGCATAAGCGACGTAGATACTTTCTTCGCCTGTTTCGCCATTTTTATGGATTGCAATGCCTGTAGGACATTCAAAGGGCGTTAGGACACTAAATTGGAGTTCTCCTGTGGCCCTATCCATCGCGTAAACGGATTGTTCGGTGCGATCGCAAATCCATAGCATTTCCTGATTTACTGCCAAATTCTCTATCCCAACTCCAGGGGCATAAAATCTGGTAATCTCTTTTCGGCTTTCGCGGTCATAAATTAGAATGTAACCTAGCCTTTGGCAGGTGATATAAACTGTTGTTTCCCAAACAGCAACGCCATCAGCCGGATAAGGCAATGTCACAAAATGCTCCAGACCCAAAGCATTGAGGTTGCACAAGTAGACACTATTTTCGCGGCTTACCCAAAGGGTATCTTCCCATACTGCTAAACCAGTGACATCAATAAATTCTTTAACTTGATGGGGATTCAGAATTTTACTGTTGTCGGAGGTGAGATCGATCTCCAGTAGATGCCCTTTAATACTGTCAATGGCAATGAGTCTATCTTTAATGAAAGTAATGCCACATAAGGAAGCAGCAGTAAGCGGTCGAATTGTTTTTTGCCCAAACATCTGGCTAACGGTCGTGGGGAGTGCAAAACTCATATTAAGCATATTTATTGAATGGTTTAGCACGCCTGAGTAATTCAAAATTCTAATTCGGCTAGAAAAGTTTGCTAAATTGGAAAACCCTAATAGCACTCCAGTTTGCTTAAGCGGTAAAATACACGAGGGAATGGCTCAACTTTCCGCGAAATAAAAAATGAATAAATCCAATCGTGCCATGCATCCTGGCTATTGACTACTGGATGTAAATGAAAGGAATAGCAGCCTAAAAGTAATTGTGGCATATCCTCTGTAACAAAGCTTCAAAGAAGAGGCAGGGGAAAGCTGCGAAGCAGAGCAGAACATGGGTCTGAGTTCTCCATAACAAGGGTCGTGGCTCTTGTTATGGTGGGGTCTCATTTTTTTCCATCCCCCTCGGTTCCTGCTCCCTGCTCCTTTGCCTTTTTTTCTAAGCTCTATTACTCACAATTATCGGTAAAATGTGTTCCGATCGACTCTTTCGTGAGAAAGAATACTGTGTCAATATAAGATAAATTTACAAATGTTAAGAATTAAATAATAGCGGTTCTCGTTTACTTGAGGGACACCCGTAAGGGCACGGCAGTGGCTGCCCCTACACCTCGCAATATAATCTTGTACCGCATCTGAATGGGAACTGCTATGTATTCATTTAACTGGGCATTTAACTGGGCGATCGCCTTAATGTAACTTTAAAAGATGTAAAAGATGGAATTCCTGCCATCACTAAATTATGATCAAACTTTGTAAGCATTTCCTGTGACCTACACGATGTCTGCTAATTCTCTGCCTGAAGGTGCCGCCGTTTGGCATAGTTTAGAAGTTGATAAAGCGCTAGACCTGCTTGATAGTAATGCAGACAGTGGCTTAACACCCCAAGAAATTCAACAGAGGTTGCAAAAGTACGGCCCCAACGAACTTGAAGAAACTGCTGGCCGTAGTACTTGGGAAATTTTGGTGGATCAGTTCAAGAACATTATGTTGTTGATGCTGATTGGCGTAGCTCTGATTTCTGGGATTTTAGACCTGGTGGCTTTGCGGGCTGGTGATTTGAAGCCTGGTGAAGTGCCATTTAAAGATACGATCGCTATTTTAGCAATTGTCATTCTCAATGGCATACTCGGTTACGTCCAAGAAAGCCGTGCTGAAAAAGCCTTGGCAGCTCTGAAAAAAATGACCTCTCCCTTAGTGCGAGTCATCCGCGAGGGTAGATTGGTGGAGATAGCAGCCAAGGAACTAGTGCCAGGGGATGTAATGCTGCTGGAAGCTGGGATGCAGATAGCCGCAGATGGACGCTTAATCGAGCAGTCTAATTTACAAGTGCGTGAGTCGGCGCTGACTGGTGAAGCCGAAGCGGTGAATAAACAGGCATCATTAAAATTGCCGGAGGAAACATCATTAGGCGATCGCCTCAATGTCGTGTTTCAAGGAACCGAAGTAGTCCAAGGACGCGCCAAGATTCTGGTGACTAACACCGGAATGACTACAGAACTCGGCAAAATTGCCACCATGTTGCAGTCGGTAGAAAGTGAACCTACGCCGTTACAGCAACGAATGACTCAACTGGGTAACGTCCTAGTTACGGGTTCTTTGATTCTCGTGGCGATCGTTGTCGTCGGCGGTGTGATCCAGGCAAGAGGCTTTAGCAACATCCAAGAACTCTTGGAAGTTTCCTTAAGTATGGCGGTTGCTGTAGTGCCTGAAGGTTTACCTGCTGTAATTACCGTGACTCTAGCGCTGGGAACCCAGCGAATGGTGCGCCAAAATGCTTTGATTCGCAAACTGCCCGCAGTGGAAACTTTGGGTTCTGTAACCACAATTTGTTCTGATAAAACCGGTACACTGACGCAAAATAAAATGGTCGTGCAATCGGTTTTTACCAATAACCAAACTTTTCGCGTTACCGGCCAAGGTTATGCTCCCACAGGGGACTTTCAGTTAGATGATCGAACAATTTCCCTAGAGGAAGCTCCAGAAATTTCAGCGTTGTCTGTTGCCTGTGCTGTTTGTAATGATTCAGTGTTGCAAAAAGAACAAGGTGAATGGGCAATTTTGGGAGATCCGACAGAGGGCGCATTAGTTACTCTGGCGGGAAAAGCTGGAATCGAAAAAGATCAGTGGAACAGTAAATTACCTCGCGTTGCCGAGTTTCCCTTTTCTTCAGAACGCAAACGGATGAGCGTGATTTCTCAGGTGGAAGGAGTCGCCACGGGTGAAGCGTCTTCGAGAGATGTTGACCCGGCGATCGCTGGCTTGATCCAATCTGAACCTTACTTAATGTTTACCAAAGGTTCCCCAGAGTTAATCCTGGCACGTTCCACTCAGATTCATTTGGGCAATCACTCACCCTCCTTGACCGAAGCACAACGCCAAAACATTTTGGCAGAAAATGACCTTATGGCGAGTAAAGGTTTACGGGTGCTAGGTTTCGCCTACAAGCCCCTGACGGAGGTTCCACCGGAAGGTTCAGACGAAGCATCTGAGCAAGGCTTAGTATGGCTGGGATTGGTAGGAATGTTAGATGCGCCACGCCCAGAGGTAAGGGCAGCTGTGCAAGAGTGCCGAGAAGCAGGAATTCGCCCAGTCATGATTACTGGCGACCACCAATTAACGGCACGAGCGATCGCTACCGATTTGGGAATTGCCGAAGAAGGCGCACGTGTCCTCACAGGTCAAGAATTGCAACGGATGAGTGACCAGGAATTAGAGCAAAATGTTGACCTAGTGAGCATTTACGCCAGGGTTTCCCCAGAACACAAACTGCGAATTGTCCAAGCATTGCAACGTCGAGGTAGATTTGTAGCAATGACGGGTGATGGTGTTAACGATGCCCCAGCCCTTAAACAAGCCGACATCGGGATTGCAATGGGCATTACTGGCACTGATGTCAGTAAAGAAGCCAGCGATATGGTCTTACTTGATGACAACTTCGCCACCATTGTCAGCGCCACCAAGGAAGGTAGAGTTGTTTACACCAATATCCGCCGCTTTATTAAATACATTCTAGGCAGTAACATTGGTGAAGTTCTCACCATTGCAGCCGCACCCCTAATCGGTTTGGGAGGCGTTCCCCTTACTCCCTTACAAATTTTGTGGATGAATTTGGTGACAGATGGTTTACCAGCTTTGGCATTAGCTGTAGAACCTCCAGAACCAGATGTGATGCAACGTCCGCCTTTTAGTCCCCGCGAAAGTATTTTCGCTAGGGGATTGGGTTCTTACATGATTCGCATTGGGATCATTTTTGCCATTATCAGCATTGCCTTGATGTGGTGGGCTTATCAACATACCCATGCCCCTGAGTATCAGGGCAATCCTGAAGCTTGGAAAACAATGGTATTTACTACCTTGTGTATTGCCCAAATGGGACATGCGATCGCTATTCGTTCCAATAACCGACTGGCGATCGAAATGAATCCCTTTTCTAATATATTTGTACTAGCGGCTGTTGTCGTCACCACGATTTTGCAGCTAATGCTAGTTTACGTCCCACCCCTGCGAGATTTCTTTGGTACTCACTATCTCAACATGCAAGAGTTGGGGGTTTGTATTGGCTTCAGTTCCTTAATGTTTGTCTGGATTGAAGCGGAGAAGATATTTCTGCGGATTATGGGCAAGAAGGCTGTGTAAATTGGGAATGGGGAATGGGGAAGAAGCAAGGGAGCAGGGGGACAAGGGGACAAGGGGACAAGAGGTGAGAACTTGAAATAAGTCTTTTCCCAATTCCCAGTTCCCAATTCCCAGTTCCCAATTCCCAGTTCCCAATTCCCAATTTTCAATTCCCACTATGTACCTAAAAACTCTAAGCCTCCGACAATTTCGCAATTATCAAGACCAGCAGGTTGAGTTTAATGCCGCTAAAACAATTTTGGTAGGTAATAATGCTCAAGGAAAGTCGAATTTGTTGGAGGCGGTGGAGTTGCTGGCGACGTTGCGATCGCACCGAATGACCCGCGATCGCGATTTGGTTCAAGAAGGGGAAGCCATAGCCCAAATTAATGCCACCCTTGAGCGTCAAGCAGGGGTTAGTGATCTGACTTTAACGCTGCGCCGCAATGGTCGCCGCAGTGTTGCGATTAATGGTGAATCCATCCGCCGTCAAATGGATTTTCTCGGCGTTCTCAATGCAGTCCAGTTTTCTAGCCTGGATTTAGACCTAGTACGCGGCGGCCCCGAAGGTCGCCGCAACTGGTTAGATACACTCTTAATTCAACTCGAACCAGTTTATGCTCACATTTTGCAGCAGTATAACCATGTCTTACGCCAGCGCAATGCCTTTTTAAAACGCCATGTAGAAACGTTAGATGCAACGTCTCTACACTCAGAATTGGCGGTGTGGGATGCACAGTTAGCGACCACAGGAACCAGGGTAATTAGACGACGCGATCGCGCTATACAAAGATTAGCTCCTATTGCAAGTGCTTGGCACGCTAGTATTAGCGGCAGTACAGAAGTTCTGCAAATTAATTACGTGCCTAATATTCCTTTAGAGGATAACCATCCAGAAGAAGTGCAGCAAGCTTTTTTAGCAAAAATTCAGCAAAGAGCGATCGCTGAAATGCACCAAGGCACTACTCTTGTCGGCCCTCATCGAGACGAAATAGAATTAACTATTAACCAGACACCTGCTCGTCAATACGGTTCTCAAGGTCAACAACGAACACTAGTTCTAGCCTTAAAATTAGCAGAATTACAATTAATTGAAGAAGTCGTTAAAGAGCCACCTTTGCTATTGCTTGATGATGTCCTTGCTGAACTCGATTTATCACGCCAAAATCAATTGCTCGATGCCATTCAAGACCGCTTTCAAACGCTAATTACTACCACTCACTTAGGTTCTTTTGATTCCCAGTGGCTGAAATCCTCCCAAATTCTTTTTGTGAAAGCAGGAGAAATAATCCGACAGTGATTATCAATTATGAATTATTTTGATATTATTCAAACCTTTTAAAAACGTTGAGAACTATAAGAGTCAGCCCAGAACTGATTAATCCTAACTGCCATAAACCACAGCCAGCAGCAATTCCCAATGCAGCCGAAACCCAAATAGCTGCTGCTGATGTGAGTCCATGAATTTTAAATCGCTGTGATTCTTGGGGAGATTGGCGCACAATTTCTCCAGCACCGAGAAATCCTACACCAGTTGCAATTCCCTGAATCACGCGGCTCAGTGCATCAGGACTATCTTGCAGTTGTCCTGTTTGCATAATTATCAAAATAAATATGGCTGAACCGAAACTCACCAGCATGTGAGTTCTTAAACCAGCTGGTTTGTTCCTAATTTCGCGGTCTAAGCCGATTATTGCTCCAATAAACAATGCAATGCATAGCCGGAAGCTTATGTTCAGCCAATCATTAGTTGCGAGGTAGTAAGTATTTGGCAATGTTTAGTCTGGTATAGAGAATTTTATCTGCTAGTACATCACGACCGAAATGCAGCTAACATATCAATTAATCAGATAAGAGGCAAAATGTCCTGGTTTTTAAGGTAGATAAACTTTCACCAAAATGTACTAGATTAAATAGTAATTTTTTTGCAAAAAAATACTGTACAAATATTTATATCTTTTGATTAATGGAGTTTCATTCTACAGGTGCAATTTTATTTTATAAACTATATTATACTTGAACTCTCTCAGTTTTATAATTTTATAATATTTTATTTAGCTTAAAACTAGAATTTTCCATTGTTCGGATTATGTTGCAATAAGACATTATTTTTTTCGATGAAAAATTAAGTTTGCGTTATGCATTATTAAATTATGGCGACGATCTTAATCTCGACAAACTGGATGATTTTTTAAGTTAATTAAATAGTTAATTAGCTATTTAATTATGAAATTATACCTAAAATTGCTAGATTTAACCCATACGCTCAATAATAAAATATGATACCGCCATCTACAACTTGCCCAAATATAGCAGATTGCAACTTGGTGAGGTAATATGTTGTGCCCCTACCCATGTAGTTCATTTACCTCAAATACGCTGTAACTAAACTCTGTTTTCAGGGAAGGAGGCTAAAGAGAGGAAAAGATTTGATTTACAAAGGTGTCGAATTACAGCGATACATTGTGTAACTAGCTTTCATCAGGTCGGTAAATTAAACGCAAATCCTGAAAACTATTCCTAGTAGGGAGTCAGTGAATTTAGGGCTGATAAGTACCAAGAAAAAATGGCTGTGGCTACAAATAGACAACTAAAAAATTGAGTGGATAAACTCTACTGGCTAAACCAAATTAAACTACAAGACCGCGCCAAGGTAGGTGACAAAGCGTTTTACTTGAGCAGAATCATGCAGCGTGGCTATCCAGTGGTGCCTGGTTTTGTTGTTTCGGCGGAAAATTTGCTGCAATTTCTCGAAAATCTCAATAGTTCAGAATCATTAGTGGCTGACTTGCCCCATTCTTCGTTACACCTAGATGTAACTAATTGGCGGCAACTCCAGCAGGTAGCTGGTCGCTTGCGTCAAGAAATTCTCACTGCGACTGTGCCACAGCAGTGGGTAAGTACAATTTTCCAAGCAGCTAAAGAATGGCAAACTAGCTGTTTGATTCTTCGGCCTACTTTGGCGGTATCAACTGGTACTCCAAGTATGAAGAATATATCTGGTTTGCTGGAGTCGGTGTTTTGTCGGTGCGAACCGGAAGCGATCGCTTTTGCCCTAAAGCGTACCTGGAGCCAGATATTTCGGGCCAGAAGCCTTTTATATTGGCAACGAGCAGGAATTAATCTGCAACAAATAAATCTTGCTGTGTTGGTGCAACCTGTTGAAAATGCGATCGCTAGTGGTTTGCTCACAGCCAACTCCTCTGGATGGGAAATTGAAGCTACTTTGGGATTAGGAATTGCGATCGCTCTTGGCGAAGTCCAGCCAGATGTTTACTACATTCAACAGGCAACCGGGGCTGTGGAGCAACAGTTAGGCAATAAAATACTCGCTTATGGTGTGGATGATGCCGCGCTTGAAGCTTTTTCCCAACCCATGCCTAACTCAGCGCTAACACCAGATCACACTTGTCTGAATACCTACGTAATTCAAGAAGCCCAGCAACAACAGTACGCTCTACAAGAAGAATATTTACAGCAAATAATCGGTCTGGGAACTCAACTAGTAAGTGAACTAGGTAAAACTTTCACTATTAAATGGACTATTGCTCAACAAACTACATCTAGCAAGCTCTACATTACACAAGTTAGTTCCCCCCAATCTGCAATTCCTCACGGACACTTCATTAGGGGACTAGGCGCGGCAAGGGGACGTGTTGTAGCGACTGCCCTAGTAATTAATAATTCGCAACAGAAACCCGAACAACTACCCAAGGGAGTGATTTTAGTAGTACCAACAATCACTCCTGATTGGCTACCATTACTACACCAAGTTGCTGGTATTGTCACAGAACAAGGCGGATTAACCAGCCATGCTGCCATTCTTGCCAGAGAATTAAGTATTACAGCCGTAGTAAATGCAACATCTGCCACAACCTTAATTCAAACTGGCGAACGACTGTTGCTTGATGGCGACAGAGGAGAAATTTATCGAATTACAGGAAACTCAAAGGAGGAAATGGAAAGAGGTAGAGAGCAGGAAAGTGGGAAACTGGGAGGAGAAAATTCTATTTCCCCGAATCATCTCAACCCGAAAGCGCCCCAATCTCCTGTTTCTCATCTACCTATGATTGCTACCCAACTGCTGGTTAACTTGAGTCAGTCCAGTTTAATAGAAGAAGTGCAAAGCTTTCCTGTGGATGGGGTGGGATTGTTGCGTTCAGAATTGATGGTATTAAATATATTAGACGGGCAACATCCTAATAGTTGGATTTTAGGCGGTCGTCAGGCAGAATTATTAGAGCTATGGTCTGAGCAGATTATGGAGTTTGCTCGTGGTTTTGCACCCAGACCAGTTTTTTATCGTTCTTTAGATTGGCGATCGCAGGATTTACCATCGTTTAGTGATAGTTTAGAATCTTCGTCGCAGTCGATGTTAGGTGAACGTGGCACTTTCAGCTATTTACGAAATCCCGCACTATTTGAGTTAGAACTACAAGCTTTAGCGAATGTACAGCAAGCTGGCTACAATAATGTAAATCTACTATTGCCCTTTGTGCGGACTGTAGAAGAATTTATCTTTTGCCGTCGCAAAGTTGAGCAAGCCCTTTTAACTGAGGTGTCGCAGTTTCAATTGTGGATGATGGCGGAAGTACCAAGCGTCCTGTTTTTACTGCCCGAATACGTGAAAGCAGGTGCAGCCGGAATTTCTATTGGTACAAACGACCTAACCCAATTATTGCTCGGAGTAGATCGAGAACAAGGACAGTTAGCAAAAGTATTTAATGAACGTCATCCAGCAGTTATGAGTGCGATCGCTCAACTGATCCAAATGGCTAAAAGTGCCGGTATACCTTGTTCAATCTGCGGTCAAGCACCAGCCCTCTATCCAGAAATCATCGATAAGTTAGTGGAATGGGGCATAACTTCCATTTCTGTTGAACCGGAAGCAGTAGAGCGAACATATCGAGCGATCGCTCGTGCCGAACAACGCTTAATTTTAGCAGCTGCACGACACGACTTAAAGTAATCCTATTAAATAGCAATACAGTTCAGATAAGACCAAAACCCTTGTAGAGACGGCGATTTATCGCGTCTCAAAAACCCAAAATTTTTGCCGCTAGCCCTTAACCCAAGCGTATTGTATTTAATGATTCTAGCTGTGACAGCCATGTGTTGAAGTGGGGACACCTGCTCCGAATTATTTGCAGTCCGATCCGTTCAGCCAACTGTGGTGCAAAAGCAGGCTTCGCTTTTTCATAATCAGGAAACCGAGCGATGATGCGTTTACTGGGAGCTGTCTGCTGTCCGTCGTTGATCAACTCAGGTGTCTCATGTTGATTAGCGATCGCCTTAAGAGCCTCAATCTCCTTTGTACGTCGAGCATCAAGATATTCAAAGCACGTTGGATCGGCAAAAAGGTATGCCTCGTATTCATGTAACTGAATGTACGGGATAAATCGGGGATCACTGATATCATCTGCAAAGCGTTGCTCTAGAAATTCGACCCGTTGTACAGGATTTTGGCGTTTACTCTCAGCTTCGGCCAATCCCGGAAAATCAGGAGCAATAGCATACAAATCAATCATGGTAGTGAAGAATGCATCAGGATTGCTATCTTCCTTGAGCGATCGCAGAATATCGTTTTTCATTGGCTCGTAATTGCGTCCACCGCCGCGATGCACCTTCCCTTTTTTTCTGGCGTGAGCGATCAGCCGAGGGTAGTGCATAAACACTTCATGTTGAGCTAAGTGCGGTTTTATCAAAGTATCGGCGAATGTCTGCTCGGTTTGCCCTTCAGCAAATAGGTAGAGGCGCACCATTAATGCGGCCCTCCCCCGATGATATTTTTCTCCCAAATTTCTCCCAGACTGTACTCGTCGAGCCAAGTTTCTAATACTCTGGGATTGAGGCGCTTAAATTGCGACTCCTTGCCCTCTCGGTTGACCGCAATCACATTTTCAGGATCAAAATTATCCAACAAGGAGATTGATTGAGTGCTGATGAGGATTTGCGTATGGAGCGAAGCCTTGCTAAACAAGGCAGCCACAACATTTAGAGCATAGGGGTGAAGACCTAGTTCTGGCTCATCAACAACGATGAGTTCTGGTAGTTTATCCTCTGGCTGTAAGAGCAGCGTTACAAGACATATAACGCGTAAAGTGCCATCTGAGAATTGATGGGGCCCAAACACCCTATCTGACTCCTTTTCTTGCCAGTTCAGAATGACACGATTAGATGAATCTGGCTCAAGAACAAAGTCATCGAAAAATGGTGCAATCAAACGAATTGTTCCGACGATACGTTGGTAAGCTGAAATATTGTCCTCGCGGAATTTTAGAAGTAATGCAGCTAAATTTCCGGCATCAGGCATGAGCCATCGGTTATCGCCAACGTAACATGATTGCCGCACTCCCGCCGTAGAAGATGTATCGTGAAAATGATAAACACGACAACGATCAAGCAAGTACTTGAGAGCCTTGGCTGTTTGTTTACCTTCCTCTGCTGCTTCAGTGATTTTTGTTTCCTGATGCCCTGCACCCAAGTGGTCAATTCTTGGGGATGTCCTACCCGTTTGCAGAAAGCTCAATGTCTCTTCAGCAAAGAACAGCGTATCGCCTGCGGCATGGAATAACCGCAGATCGTAGGTATCCACCCCGTTTTCGACTTCAAACTCCAATTTTGCTTCTATCTGAGGAGTTACCTTGGGCCCAAAGTGCAAAAGGGACTGAGCGCGCCCTGACATACCGATATATTGTTGGAAGCGTCCAGCCATCATCTCATTAAGCATCTTGAAGAACGAGATGAGATTGCTTTTGCCTGCTCCGTTTGCTCCGATCAAAATATTTAAGGGACGCAACTCAATATCTATCGCCTTAATAGACTTGAATCCGTTAAGGGTTATTCGTTGCAGCCTGTTCAAAAGTCGGTCTCCTGAATCTGTAAATGTGTATTTGCTTGCTATTATCTAACACCCACAGACTTCTAATAGAGGATTATTTTGATTTTACAAATAAAAAATTTGGAAAACCTCACGAGCCGATATTTTTTAAATCTTGCAGGATAATTTTAGTACAGAAGATACACAGATTGCTGTCTTGGTGTTGTATATAGCACATTCAACTTTATACAACACCATCAAAATGTCAATATCGGTAAATTGCCGCAACGGCTGTGCTATATGGAATCTCTTCAAAGGGAACAGCGTAAACCGTGCCACCATTTAATAAGGTATGAGCAGCGACAAAATCCAACAAATCTTCATCACCAGTTTCTTTTTCTGGGTGCAAATAAACTGTTTCTGAACTTGGATCGAATAAACCCCATTGTTGCTGACCAACTGCGACTAGTAATGAATCCACTCGTTGGTAATAAGCTGCTGAGACGACTTCTTCGAGGTTGTTAGATGCTTTACCAGTATCGCTGCCAAACAATTCATGAAATTGCTCCAAAACTGCTTGCTGTGACTTTTGGAAATCAGCCTCGACAATCGGCCAAGCTTGCTCATGTAACTCTTGGGCGCTGAGAATTTCTGGATTACCAGCGATCGCTTCATCCATCAAATGCTGGTAAGTATTTGCTTGTCTGTACACAGGCAAGAGATATTCTACCCCAGCCAGCACCAAAGGCGCTTTTTGCAATTTCAGTTTATCGTGTAATGCGTGATCGACAATCTGAAAGAATTGTAGAATGTCTTCTTGCCGTCTATCCTTGTCAGGGCTTCCCTGCCCGTGAAACGTGCCTGGTTGCGAAAAAGAATTGGAGGTTCCCCCTCTGGATGTTGCGATGCGAAATTGACCTTCTTTAGCAGTATCGTCTCTTTGCAGAGCTTCATCTAGACTTTTAGGGAGATTCTCTACTTCCACTTCTTTGACGCTGTAGCGTGTTCCTTCAAAGAATCTGACATCTTGTTGGCTCAAAGCCAGTATATAAAAGCGACCATTGCCATTTAAAATTGGTAGCAGTGGTTTGATGTGAAATCGGTCTGTAACCACAACCAACTCTTGAAACTCAATTGGCAGAGGATAGTAGCGAAAAATATTTTCAGAAATAAAAATTGCTAATCCTGGTTCTCCCATTTGCTCCCAAAATTCTTGCGTATCAATTTCTTGGGATTTTTCCAACAATGCGATCGCGTCTTCCTCCTCCAAACCCGCATCAATTAAACGAGCCTCTGCTTCTCTGAGCAAATTTTTAAAGCGAATTGGGTTTTGTCGCACTGCTGGCCCGGCTGGGTGCATTGGCATATAAATGGAAACACAATTTCCTTTTGGCTGTTCTATTAATGCCTTTATTTCTTCTCTAGAGATTAATTCCATGAGATATCCCTCCTATCAGTGCGAGCAAAAAACATCAGATCAGACCATCGATATTCAATGATCTGAAAGGACATTATTCTCAGATGGTGGCTGTTAAAGTCCAACCGTTTGCTTCTGAGTTTATTTCACCTTAAGGAGGGTTTAGTTGCATCTTTCTTTTGATAGGCAATATTCATCAAAGGAATTATTAATGAAAACCCCAAATTTAAAATCTGAAATCGCCACTAACATCAAATGTTTGGCGTGTTAGAGTTAGTGCTTTCTGATTTAATCCCAATTCTAGTATCTGGTCGGCTAAGACCTAAAGTTACTCGTTTCATAATCCAGTACAAACCGGCAAGTACCATAAAGGTGATAGCAATAATTACTAGGGGCTGTTTTCCCAGGATTTCTTCTACTCCTTTGGTAAGTAAGGCATCGGGTTGAGTAATAAAATCCCAACTGTTGAAACGTAAAAATCGCCCCCAATAAACACCAACAGCGCAGAGAATATGGGTAATCAACTCAACGCGCCAAATCCATTGGCTTTTGCCGATGCGATGTAAGTAGTAACCCCAATTAATTAACGAGATTACATAAGCTTCAAATCCACTGAGAATTACTAGCAAATACAGAGGAATAAGTACTAAAGTAATCATCCACACCGATTGAATTGTGCGGATATCATCTATCAAGTGAATTACATCGGTCAACAAATACGGTGCATTTGGTAAGAAAGCATAGAAAACTAAGAATCCTAGCCACCAAAGCCAAGAGCCACCGCGCTTATAGCGAAATAGCCACACACTCAAAGCTAAAGGTATAAAAGCCAGAAATAAATTCCAAGTCATCCAACTCGTGTTAATTCGCATTACTTGTATAACTCTGGCTATCAATTCTTCTTTCATAGGTGCTAACTCAGAAGACGTTTGATTGTTCTAGATTTACTTTGTAGTGTTAGTCTTAATCTCAGCGATTGACTGATAAAATTTTTTACCCCAAGGAAATTTATTTACTCTAAAACCAGAGAAGGCTTTTGTGTCACTTAAAAGGAAATGCACTGTGATATATGTCTGAAGTTTAGAGTTTTTATGTGTTTCATACTGGGAGATAAAATTTCTCAATCAATCAGCTTAAATCACTAGTATAGCCAGAAAATCATCTGGGTAAAATCTCCCACCGAAATGAAGCCTGAGCAACAAAAACGCCGCAAATAGCTTCTAGTGGAGTTTTTTAATTACAATATTGCCCGTGTCTTGGCTATTATATAGATTTCCTTTTGCCCTGCAATAGTTCCAGCACCTTAGAACTTTTGCCAAGATACCCTATCTCTCAGTTTTCGGGGCTACGCTATATATACAAGCTTTTTAGAGTTTTTTCATAGGCTTTTGATCTCCCAACCCCCTTAAAAAAAGGGGGCAAAAGAAGCTCTCAAATAACTAACGTACTAGCACTCGACTACGAGGGCCGATCGCTTGTTTGCGTGAAGCGGGTATTGTGCAGCTATTGGTAGAATCCTGTGAACAAGCAGCTTGAAAAAGGGTTGCAGGGTTAACCATTACTTGATTACCCTCTAAAGAATTACCGTTACTCAATTCCATATTAGGTGTAGTAGAAAGTGATGGAGAATTAGTGCTTGTAGGTGTTGGGGAAGCGATCGCACTTCCACTATTAACTATTGGTGTAGCAGTAAATTCACTTCCACTATTAACTATTGGTGTAACAGTAAATTCGCTTCCACTATTAACTATTGCTGTAGCAGTAAATTCACTTCCACTATTAACTATGGGTGTTGGTGTGGGTGTACTACCACCACTAACTACAGGCGCTGGAGTAGGCGTATTACCACCAACGGGTGCAGGAGTTATGAGGGTTGCATTTGCAGGTACTTTGATTGTTATTCTCGCTAGGGGAGAGTTAGTCATTTCCAAAGATGTCACCTTTGGCGAACCTGGGAGATCGGACTTGAAATCAAAGACTGTGGGAGTTGCACCACCATTGCGATCGCTATATCGCACTCCATATCCACTCACTTCAAAAGTACCCTGATACTGATTCCCAGTCTTTGGATCGGTGACAGTACCAGTATAGAAGGCTTTTGTGAGATTAAATTCATCCTGAACGACTCCTTGAAATGTAGTTCCTGCCAATTTTCCCTGGTAATTATAAGGTGTTAACTCACCGCCAGCGAGAATTGGCGAATTCAAAACGCCATTAAAGGAGACAATCGGAATCCCTTTAAAGTCAACAAAGTAATGCAAACTCCCATCCTTGCGTGTTTGTACTTTTACATAGTCTGACTTGTAAACCGGAACGTAATTAGGATTGTTTTTAGTACCTAAGTTCCGTGAGTAAGTCCCCGCATCGTCTGTATCAACACGAGTAGTACTTTGATTGAAATTGGGATTAATACTGGGAAGTTGGATAGTGCCCGATAATGTGCCAGTGCTTTGAATTGTGATTTGAGCAGAAGCACCTGTTCCGCCTAAACCGATGATAACTGCGGCTAAACTGCTACTGCTAACAACTGCACAACCCAATTTAGTTAATGAATCTAATTTCATGAAAAACTTGCTCCTTTAATCACATATAAAAAAATACACGCAGCTTTTCGTCCCTTCTATTGGGCAATACAAGCATTTCATACTGAATTAATCAGTATGAAAATAGCGCTCTTTATTACATTTTCATCAGTATAAAGTTAAAACCGGAAAGTTGCCCTTAATGCTCCAACGACTAAAGTATCGTTAGCTGCATTGTGATCGGGATTGAAAATAACGAATAAGCCCGGAGTCAAGGCGATATTGTCGCTTAACTGGGTGCGGTAAAAAAGTTCTACGTGAATTGATGTGTCACTACGTCCGCCTGCTGTTCCCCCATCAGAAAAGTTAGGGAAATTGAAACCTTCGGGTAAAGTACTCGAAGTAATTTTGGGCGGTTGTCCGACGAGAACGCCCCCTAAATTTCCAGGGCGCAGTAAGTTGGGGAAGGCTGCGAACACCATCCAGTTTGTAGTTTCTACGCTTCCAGGAAGGTTGAATGGTTTGGAAGAAGTAAAGCCACCCCAACCGCCCAATTGCAAATTAGGGTTAATTCGCCAAGCAACGGTAGCGCCAATGGCTTGGGTATCAAAAGCTGTTGCATCTGCAAAAGGCGAAATCAATTGAGAATCGCCGATACCACTTCCCAATAAACCATCTGGAGAGTGGGAATAAAGATAATGTACGCCGATATCGATATCATTGGTGGGTGCTAAACTTAACTGAGCGCCAGCAGTAAATCTACCGCCAAATAATCCGCCCTGGTTGATATTGCCAGGGAAACTAGGGATTTCGGAACTATAAACGCCTTGCAAACTGATGCGATCGCTAATCTGCCAATCAAAACCTATACCACCAGTGCCGTTGCCAATACCTAAAATCGGGTTACGCTGACCGAATAGAGAAATTGCCCCATCGTTGGAACCTTCTAAAGGACTAATACCGCGAAAGGTGTTGATGGGGTTGACTCCCGCCGTACCGACGACAATTCCCAAGTTATCTGTGGCCAGAAATCGATAAGATAAGTCACTAATAACTAGATTGTTGTCTGTATTTGACTCGAAACCCAACCGTCCCATATTGGTAAATAGCAACGATGCATTAGAACCCAAATTACCCGCAGACAACCCTGTTAGCAGCAAATCTCGCCCTGTAAATGAAGTTGCTAAGGTTAGTTGGGCGCTACTTGTGAAAGTCAGATTGGTTTTTCCTTGACGTTCAGGAACTCCATCTCTAGGAAACAAATCCACATCGGGGCTATTGCTTCCCTGGACGCTAAAAACGGCTTGGCCAAATAATCTGGTAGTTGTGGAAAACTGATTTGCTTGTAATTCAGTACTTCGGTGTTCGGTAGTCTCAATAAGCTGTTCTAATTGCTGCAACTCTGTTTTGAATTCGCCTTGTAGCCTTTGCAGCAAGATTAAATCTTCATTATTAATAGGATTAATTTTATGATTAGCGATTGCTTCGTTAATCTTTTCCAAACAGGCATTTAAACGAGCCGCAAATTCATAACGGCTGATAGTACGGTTTCCTGAATAAGTCCCATCAGCATATCCCGCAATGCAGCCATAGCGTTCTACTAAGGATTGCAAAGCATCAAAAGCCCAGTCAGAGGGTTGCACATCTTTAAGTTGCGACACCGAGGTGACTTGAGACATTGGGTTGTCTGAGTCTGGAGACTGGGGAGGTAGAGAGAATTCTTCTGTGTTTTCCTGGTTCTGTGCAACTTCGATTACAACTTGAGTATTTTTTAATTCGGGTAAGTTAGAGGAATTTATAAATTGAATTTTTTCTCTACTTTTTTTAAGTATATTCTCGTACTTATCTTTGATTGCTGATGAGGTAGTTATATCTGGTTGCACAAATTCAGGCGGTGTAATTTCAGCAGGGGAGACAACTTGAGATAAATTTTCTTGTGTTGACTCCTGTACCAGCTTATCTGACCTAACTACAGGCTGTTCTGGTAAATTAAGCGCAGAGATTGGCGCTGTTGCTAACACACTCGCCATCAGTAGACTAATATCACTCATGGTATTTCATTTGACTTGCACCAATACTTCTTTTGACAGAAGAAGTTGGTGTATATCAGGAAGATTTATGAAAAATGAGTGATAAAAATTACTGCTAGTTTAAAAGGCGATCTCTAAGATTTTGAGTAAAAAAACATTCTAGTGAAACGTGCGGTTAGAAACCGCGTCTACACAGACAAAACCCGCCTGCGCGGGTTAAAAATATTAATTTTCTCTTAGTCCGCGCAGGCGGACTTTGTTTGTGTAGCCGCGAATTCTATTCGCCTGGGCTGTATAATGCCAATGCCCCAGATAGATTATTCTGGCTGGCTACAATACTTGTTCATTTGATTGACTAACGTATCCGACTGCTTGCCAAGCGTTGTAGCTGTTGTCAGTGCTGAGTCGATTTCAGTTCTCGCTTTTTGGATTTTTTCTCTACCAGATGCGGAAGCGTCTGCTATCTTGGTTGCACCAAGGGCTTTACCTGCTTTAGCGATCGATTGACTGAGATTTTGAAAAATTTTCACAAAACCGCTTTGAAATTCTTTCAGCTTGGGATCTTTTAAATTCAGTTCTTTAATCGATTTAGTCACAAATTCTAAATCTTTAGACAGTTGTATGCTCGTGATCACTTGCGTTCCTTTATTCTGATCAATCAGAGAATTTCCCGCATTTACAACTCGAATCAGTCGCTGGCACTGAGAAACTTTATTTTCGTTGCAACTGCTAACGAACAAAGCAATGCTCAGACTAACAGGAACAATAACAGTATATTTACGTAAAACAGACATTAATACCCCAACGGTAATAAAATCAACATTATAGTATCCAATATTACGAGTAAAGAAGATAACTAAGGTAGGGGGCTTTAGACAGGAGTTAGAAAACTTGCTTCATCCACTTTTTTACAACCAGGACTTATGCAAACAATAGCCAAAACTTGATTTTCTGCTTAGGGCAATCCATGTAGACACAAAGCGGCTTCTCGCAGGGTATTGCCCCTGAGTGCATGTAGTTTTGAGTAAGTTAAGTAACTACGCAAAATTAATTACAGTCATTGCGAACGAAGCGTTCGCGGAGCGTCTCGTAGAGATAGCAATTCGCTTGCGGCTGGGATTGCTTCATTTCGCTTCGCTACATTCGCAATGGCACTGTGTAATTAATTATGTTTAACTACTTATAACAACTATTACAAGAAAGCCCAGAGCAATATCTAAACTGCGTGATCCTCTGGCTCAATTAACTTCATGCTTATCTTTGCTATTTTTTGATAAACTCTTTTAGTGATTTCACTCGCTCAATAGCTTTTATTTAGTTGCAATCACTACTTAGGTTACGGTAATAACTTTAGATTGATATATTAGCCTTACTAATACTAAAACGTCTTCACATAGTCTTGATAAACTGTATATTTGCTGACTTTGGGGACTTAATGGTACAGTATTTATTGTCTGTATAAAAAATTTTGGAACCAGGCAAGAGATACCATATAAACAAATGGTTAAATATAAAGTTTAGATAAAGTTCAGAAAAATACTGTGAATTGAGGTGCGGGAATTACTAAACTTTTCAGAACAGCTAACTGTAACAAAACTATTCATCAAATTTTGGCTAATTAGGTTCAATCAATAAGGCCAGCAAGTGTTCGGCTTTATTTGCCTGGGCCTTTACACATCCTCGTTCTGTAATGTGAAATTATGAAGATTAACTCATCCAGCTCACTGTTAACAGTACCAACTGGCCCACTAAAAATTTCAGATTTACCCCCTAACCATCAGGGTACAAGTGCTGAATCTATTCATCTTTCTCTAGTAATTCCTACTTATAAAGAGCGTGACAACATCCAGAATGTGGTCAGTATATTGAGTCGGCTATTGGATGAATCGATCGCAGGAAAGTATGAATTAATTGTGGTAGACGATGATAGCCCAGACCGAACTTGGGAAATAGCACAATCCTTGACGGAAGAATACCCTCAGTTGCGGGTGATGCGGCGGCAGCAGGAACGGGGGCTGTCTTCGGCGGTAATTCGCGGATGGCAAGCAGCTACGGGGAATGTGTTGGGGGTAATTGATGGAGATTTGCAGCATCCGCCAGAGGTGCTGATGCAACTGTTGCGTAGTGTTGAGAAGGGAGCAGATTTAGCAGTAGCCAGTCGTCACGTTGAAGGAGGCGGTGTGAGTAGCTGGAGTGTTGTGAGGCGTTTCTTGTCTCGTGGCGCTCAGTTGTTAGGCTTGGTAATATTACCGGGAGTATTAGGCAGAGTTACCGACCCCATGAGTGGTTATTTTATGGTGCGCCGGAGTGCGATCGCCAATGCAACACTCAATCCAGTCGGATACAAAATTCTCTTAGAAGTAATTGGGCGGGGAAAAGTAGACCAAGTTGCCGAAGTTGGGTATGTATTCTGCGAACGCAAAGAAGGCGAGAGCAAGGTTACATGGAAGCAATATATAGATTACATCCATCATCTAGTGCGGTTGCGGCTTTCCACAGGGCGAGTCGGAAAATTGAGTAGAAAGGTCAATTTCCCTGTTGGTCGATTCCTTCGCTTTGGGTTGGTTGGGCTGAGTGGAGTATTTGTGGATATGACAATTCTTTATTTACTCAGCGATCCCACTACCTTGGCTTGGCCATTAACGCGCAGCAAAATTATTGCTGGTGAAATTGCTGTTTTAAATAATTTCATTTGGAATGACGCTTGGACATTTGCTGATGTCAGTGCCAGACAGCAAGAATGGCAGCAACGCCTGAAGCGGTTTTTGAAATTCAACGCTATCTGTCTTGCTGGACTGGTATTGAATGTACTGATATTAAATTTAGTATTCAATTTCTTGATTCCTAACCGTTACATTGCCAACTTTATTGCGATCGCAGTTGCTACAATCTGGAATTTCTGGGTTAATTTGAAACTTAGCTGGCGCATTACCGATGTGAAATAATCACAATGATGGATTTGAGATTTTGACTTTTGTTTTTAGACTTTAGAACGAACTTAAATCTAAAACGTCAAATCTACAAATTCACAAGTGTGAGGCCAGGTAATGAGAGTTCTTTCTCAAGGTGCATTTTGTTTTTACAAAAAAATTATTGCTCATGCTACTCATTTCCTACAAATGGTAGGTTCAAACTCTACCTTACAACGTAAGCATTGGCATAACTTGCAGGCTCGCCTCCCACCTTCCTGGCTTCACCCTTTTCTAAACTTGATGTGGTTAATCATCGGCATTAGCTTACGCTTAACCAACTTGACTGCAAAGCCTCCTTGGACTGATGAATTTTCCACCTTGGTATTTAGCTTGGGGAATACTTTTTTATCAGTGCCCCTAGATCAAGCGATCGCACCTGATATCCTATTACAACCACTGCAACCAAACCCAGCAGCTAGTATTGGTGATGTGGTTCATAACTTAATTACTCAAGATACTCATCCACCACTGTATTTTGCACTAGCTTACCTGTGGATGAAATTATTTCCTAGCGACGGCGGATTAGTATCTTTGTTTGGTGCGCGATCGCTACCCGCGATCGTAGGCGCTGCTTCTATACCGTGTATTTACATATTGGGTAGGGTAGCATTTCGTTCACAATTAGTAGGACATTTGGCTGCTGCAATGATGGCAGTATCACCCTACGGTATCTTTTTAGCACAAGAAGCACGCCATTACAGTTTGGCAGCCTTATGGGTAATTGCCTCTCTTACCTGCTTAGTAATTGCTACACGCCATATTCAAAATCGCACACCTTTACCCATTTGGATAGTACTTTTCTGGGTAGGAATTAATGCTTTAGGTGTTGCAACTCATTACTTCTTCACCCTTACCCTCTGCACAGAAGCCGTAGTTTTGATTTTTCTTGCTTGGCTGCAATTGCAGACTAGCAAAAAATTTTCGCTTTTCTTCTCTCCTACCTGGTGGCGCATCTATGCAGTTGCTACAGGTACAATTGTTGCGAGTTTAATTTGGCTACCAGTCTTTTTAGAGAATAGAAATCGTAGTAATTTGACCGAGTGGATTCGAGGTTCGCGCGTCGGGCTAGATTGGTTAAGCCCAATTTTTCAGGCTTTAGGAACATGGATTGCAATGATTTGTCTGTTACCAGTTGAATCTTCACAGCTATTGGTTGTGATTCCTTCTGGACTGGTGACGCTGATTTTCTTTATTTGGGCACTGCCAATTCTGCTGCGTAGCATCAAGATTCAACTACAGCACCCAGAAAACCGGATTATGATTCAGGTGTTTGCTGGAGTTGTGATTAGTGCGATCGCTTTATTCTTTATCTTTACGTATTTTTTGGGTATTGACCTGACCAGAGGTGCTAGATATAACTTTGTTTACTTTCCTGCGATCGTGATTTTACTAGCGGCAAGCCTCGCAGTTTGTTGGCATTATCCCAAAAAATTGATTGAAATAGAACAAGGAAAAAATGGCATAAAAAGTATAGGTAGATGGGGAATAAACGGTAAAAAAGCCGTAATATTAATTTGGTTAATGGGATTTTTTAGTGCAGTTACGGTAATCTGCAATCTTGGGTATCAAAAATATTATCGCCCTGACCAGTTTGTGCAGCTAATTCAACAAACATCCCCAGAATCAGTATTAATTGCCACTACTCACAAAACTTATGTACACACTGGCGAAATGATGGGAGTAGCTAGGGAGTTTAAACTTGCCAATTCATCCCAAAATTCTTTGTTTCTCCTCGCCCATCAAGATAAAGATCCAAATACTTCTACAATTGCTCTAGAAAATACTTTAAAGACGTTACCACGACCTTTTGATTTGTGGCTAGTAAACTTTCACGCCCCTGTAGCAGAAGCCGTCAAAACATGCGTCATGTCTGATAATCAATCTTTGCCAGCTGTAGACGGCTACGAATATCAACTTTATCACTGCCATTTTGGAGGCAGGGAGTAGGGGGCAGGGAGCAGGGGGCAGGGGGACAAGGGAAAAATTATACTCAACGCCCAATGCCCAATGCCCCATTCCCCATTCCCCATTCCCCATTCCCATCGGTAGATGCATCTTCTGGAAGTTCCTCAAATATCGATATCCATAGGAGACTAGAGATAGAAGAAAATTTATCTTGATAGGTTTTCAAACAGCGAGGGCTGTAATTAGTTAAGGAGTATTTATGCGTGCAGTACTGATGGCAGGGGGTTCGGGGACGCGGCTTCGCCCTTTAACTTGCGATCTGCCCAAACCGATGGTGCCTATCCTCAATCGGCCAATTGCCGAACATATTATCAATCTCCTCAAAAGACATCGAATTACAGAAGTTATTGCGACGTTGCATTATTTACCTGATGTCTTGCGAGACTATTTTCAAGATGGCAGCGATTTTGGGGTTCAGATGACTTATGCCGTCGAAGAAGATCAGCCTTTGGGTACAGCAGGCTGTGTGAAAAATATTGCTGAACTCCTTGATGAAACCTTTTTAGTCATTAGTGGCGATAGCATAACAGATTTTGACCTTACAGCTGCGATCGCATTTCACAAACAAAATAAGTCAAAAGCTACTTTGATTTTGACCAGAGTTCCCAACCCCATTGAGTTTGGGGTGGTAATTACCGATGAGGAAGCACGAATTAGGCGATTTTTAGAAAAACCCTCTAGTAGTGAAATTTTTTCCGATACAGTCAATACTGGTACTTACATTCTTGAACCAGAAGTTTTAGAATATCTACCACCAAATATTGAATGCGACTTTTCCAAAGACTTATTCCCCTTACTGCTAGCAAAAGATGAGCCAATGTATGGTTACATTGCTCAAGGTTACTGGTGCGATGTTGGTCACTTAGATGCCTATCGGGAAGCTCAATACGATGCCTTAGATGGGAAGGTAAATCTCGATTGTGCCTATAAAGAAGTTTCTCATGAATTATGGGTAGGTCAAAATACTTACATCGATCAAACGGCTGTGATTGAAACCCCAGCAGTGATTGGTGATAATTGCCGCATCGGGGCTAGAGTGCAGATTGAAGGTGGAACTGTAATTGGCGATAATGTCACCATTGGTGCTGATGCCAATCTCAAACGCCCCATAGTGTGGAATGGTGCATTTATTGGTGAGGAAGCGGCTCTTTCTGCCTGCGTAATTTCCCGTGGCGCTCGTGTAGACCGCCGCGCTCAAGTTTTAGAAGCGGCTGTTGTGGGTTCGCTTTCCACGGTGGGAGAAGAAGCCCAAATTAGTCCAGGTGTGCGCGTTTGGCCCAGTAAAAAGATTGAGTCGGGGGCAGTTTTAAACATTAACTTGATTTGGGGAAACACCGCCCAGCGAAATTTATTTGGGCAACGTGGTGTCCAAGGATTAGCTAATATTGACATCACTCCAGAATTCGCTGTGAAATTGGGATCTGCTTACGGTTCTACCTTGAAACCTGGTTCTAAAGTAACGGTTTCTCGTGACCAGCGTAATGTTTCTCGGATGGTGACGCGATCGCTCATTGCGGGTTTAATGTCAGTAGGTATTGATATTCAAAACCTCGATGCTACAGCTATCCCCATCGCCCGTACAGTTATACCCACAATGTCGGTAGCTGGCGGTATCCATGTCCGAGTCCACCCCGATCGCCCTGACTACATTCTGATTGAATTCATGGATGTTAAGGGTATTAATATCACCAAAGCTCTGGAAAAGAAAATCGAAGGCGCTTACTTTAAGGAGGATATGCGGCGGGCGCTAATTCATGAAATTGGTGATGTATCTTATCCTAGCCAAGTCATGGATCGCTACTGCACTGCTTTTGAGAAATTGTTGCATGTTCATACACTCCGCAACAGCCGCGCAAAAGTGGTGATTGACTATGTTTATGCGGTATCGGGGGCAGTTTTACCCCAAATGTTGGATAAATTTGGCGCTGATGCGGTGGTACTGAATGCCAGTGTCAATAAAACGGCGATGTCAATTACCGATCGCGAAGGACTGCTGACTCAAGGG
>NZ_JAYGHE010000012.1:0-73860 GCF_034931145.1 Nostoc sp. UHCC 0252
TACACTAGAATGGGCGATGCTGTTGGAGCGTATCAAAGCACAAAAAAATAACAACTCAGCGTCTTAAAATTAGACTTTAGTAATGTTGGATAAAAGTAAAATTATTGAAAAGCAAATTAAAAACCTTCATAGCAGAAGTTTACCTGATGAGATCGCTATTCAAATCTTCAAACTTGGTAAGCCAGCGTATGATTACCTTTTTACTACAATAGATAATCCGACACTTACTGATTATCAAGTTATCAATTTACTGAGACTTTTATACATGATGAGATATCATGGTAATCTTGATGCATTTGTCAATAAGCTTTTATTCTTGATTCAAGATGATAGGATTAAAGTTCGCTCGGTAGCATCAATTATGTCAGTTAATTTATTACGTATAGCAGAAACATTTAATTATCTGAATATTCCTTTACAACGAGAGAAATTGATATCATTCCTTGAGAATGCTTTGATAATGGAACTAGACTCTGCAAGTACACAAGTTGTACAAGATTTCCTTGAATAAAAAAATTATTAAACTCATTTATTTGAAAATAGTTTTATTGAGATAAATTAAAAAAATATTAGGAATGCGGCTAGTGTATGGTAAAACCAATATAGCGTTTCCTAGTCTACTGAGGTACACCCAAATCTTGTTTACCAAGGTTAGTAGCTTTGAAAACGTACCTCACTAGGTTGGGAACCGCTATAATCCAATCAATAACTCAAACCTTATACGACCAAGATTATTACCTGTGGCTGAGGGCAACTATCAATCAACTTCGTGCTAGACAGTTTTCTGCCGTTGATTTAGATAATTTGTTAGAAGAATTAGAAACTATGGGTAGGAGCGAAAAGTGAGCGGTCAAAAGTCTGTTGATTCGACTTTTGGAACATCTGCTTAAGCTCATATATTGGGATAGGGAACGGGAGCGAAATGAAGGGCATTGGAAAGGAGAAATCAGGACATTCCGTAGAGAGATTAAGGAGCGACTTAAAGAGAGTCCTAGTCTTAAACCTTACATTTTAGAAACATTTGATGAATGTTATCAAGATGCAAGGATAGAAGCAAGCGATGCCTACGGCGGTAAACTACGCTCTCAACTTGCCATTGACATATTTCCTGCTATACCCATTGGCTCTTTAGAACAAATCTTAGATGAAAACTGGTTTCCTGAATATAACCACAATCATCACGGTAAACCCGATTAAAATGAATACGCAACTTGGGTTTCCATAGGAGTATGCAGCCGTGCAGCCGGATTTAATAGGCTTGGAAATTAGTAAGGGGGAACTAAGACGTTTGACTGGGTTCGATCCAGAAGACGTTTTTCGCCCCTCTGTTTTGCGAGATAGCAAAAAGCGATTAGGGTTTTTTATCAGTGAAATGCTGGTGACGCTGGCGCTAACGCCAATAATTGTGGGCTTTGTTTACGCGTTTATTATTCTGCCAACTATTGGTTCTTCAATTCGACTAGGAATTCTTTTACTAATTTTAGTGCCAATGCCGATATTAGTGGGGCGATGGCTGTGGCGACAATTAAGCTGTCCTGAAGGACTGACAATACTTTTAGATGAAGTTGATAAATATCATGACCTGGTTACTGCTATAGATATTAATGACCAATTGGCAGCATCAGGAAACGTAGAAAGCAGTTTCCATGATCGAGATCAAGTAACCGCGGCCCTGCAACTGATTAGAGAAGATTTAGTTCGCGCTCTGAAAACGGAACGAATTTTGCGAGATAATAAAAAATTGCTTGCTAATAACCAAGAGTTATTTGTGAATAATTTAGCTAGTCTGCAAGCTTTACAAGTTAGTAGTCAAGCAGGCGAATATGCTCAACTGCTAAATCAATCGTTGCAAATTGCGATCGATGTGCAAGCAGAAATCAGAAAATTACACAAAGGCTGAATGGATGTTTGTCAAGCTTGGGCGACTAGAAGCCGCAGCTATACAAACAAAACCTGCCTCCGCAGGTTAAAAAACAATTTTGTATTAGTCCACGGAGGTGGACTTTGCTTGTGTAGTGGCAACTTCTAGCCTAATACTTTTAAAACATCCTCTGAGTAGAGATTACTTAAATGAGCAACAAACCGAAAATAATTGTCCTGGATGATGATCCTACAGGTTCTCAAACAGTCCACAGCTGCTTGCTGCTAATGCACTGGGATGTGGATACTTTACGGATTGGATTGCAGGATGATTCGCCGATTTTCTTTGTGCTGACTAATACTAGATCGCTAACGCCAGAGTCAGCTGCATCTGTCACCAAAGAAGTTTGCCAGAACTTAAAAATCGCCTTGAATGCCGAAGGAATTAAAGATTTTCTGATTGTCAGCCGTTCTGATTCTACCTTGCGGGGACATTATCCCATTGAAACTGATGCGATCGCACAAGAACTCGGCCCTTTTGATGCTCATTTTCTCGTCCCAGCTTTTTTTGAGGGTGGACGCATCACCCGTGACAGTGTGCATTACTTAATTATCGGCGGTGTACCGACCCCAGTCCATGAAACTGAATTTGCCCGTGATTCAGTCTTCAGCTACCATCACAGCTACTTACCCAAGTATGTCGAAGAAAAGACTCAAGGACAAATTAGTGCCGAAGTTGTAGAAAGGTTTCTCTTAGCCGATATTCGCGCTGGTAGCCTAGAACGCTTGTTAAAACTTAATGGTAATCAGTGCGCTGTTGTAGATGGTGAAACTCAAGATGATCTCAACCGCTTTGCAGTAGACATATTAGCAGCAGCAAGTCAGGGGAAACGCTTTCTGTTTCGCAGCGCTGCAAGTATTTTAACGGCTTTAGCCGCTTTACCACCCCAACCCATTGCTGCCGAAAACATGGCGCAGTACGTGCGGCAAGGCAAACCAGGTGTGGTAATCGTTGGCTCCCATGTGAAAAAGACTACTCAGCAGTTAGAGGCGCTATTGCAAGTAGAAGGAACCGTAGGAATCGAAGTAAACGTGGCGCGATTGCTTGATGATGGAGAAAATCAGTTTACGGCACTGCTAACTGAAATCAAAGAAAGTACACGGGCGGCATCCGAAGCGGGCAAAACACCGGTGGTTTATACTAGCCGTCAGGAACTGAATTTTAAAGATGTCGACACCCGATTGGAGTTTGGGGCAAAAGTTTCAAGTTTATTGATGGATGTTGTACACGGTTTACCATCTGATATAGGATTCTTAATCAGCAAGGGTGGCATTACTTCAAATGATGTTTTGAGTACTGGGCTAGCTTTAACTTCAGCCCGCTTACTCGGCCAAATTTTAGCTGGTTGTTCAATGGTGTTAACCCCATCCGATCATCCTCAGTTTCCTGATTTGCCTGTGGTGCTGTTTCCAGGTAACGTTGGTGATGCTGATGCCTTGGGGACTATTTATCAAAGGTTAACCGTGCCAATTTAAGATTTTAGATTTTAGATTAAAGAATCTTTTGGTTCATGTAGACTAACGTCCCGCTACGCGCTTTCAACCCTTGTGAGTGATACCAATCCAAAATCTAAGTTGCGCTGGAAGCGCACCAAAGGTGCGACCCAAAATCCAAAATTTGTTGTCTTTTGGCTAGTAATGCATGAGTTCTGATTCTGCAATTCCCAATCTAAAGTCAAATTCTGCACTTCCTAATGCAGAATCCAACTCTATCCTTTCAGAGGTAGAGGTAAATTCTACTATTTCTGATGTAGAGTCAGATCCTATCCCCCCTGATGCGGAGTTAAAATCCGTTCTCCTTTATTTAAAATCAAATACTGTCCTTGGGGATGCAGAGTCAAATCCTGCTAACCCAGATGTAGAGTCAAATCCTGTTAACCCAGATATAGAGCCAAATTCTGATGTCGGATCAGATTTTATCTTGACTGATTCAAATCCCAATGAGTTAGCAGTATCAGGGTATCGCGTAAATGACAATACTCAAGTCCAGTTAAAAAGTAAAGAGGGACGATTATTATTAATTTTGCCCTCAGAATCTCAAGTATCTGCCTCAGAACTGAGTTGGTCTGGCATTTGGCAACAAATCAGGCAACGTCTGAATGCAGGCGATCGCTTCCGGGTAGCTAATACCCCTGTGCATCTCATGGCACAAGACCGCCTAGTAGATGCCAGACAACTGCAAGAACTCGCCGAGGCTTTAAGCGAAGTTCAATTGCGGCTCATATCTGTCTCAACAAGCCGCCGACAAACTGCGATCGCAGCCGTCACATCTGGGTATTCTGTAGACCAATTACAGCCTGTAACTTCCCTAAGTACAGAGCCAGAAGCTACAGCTACACCCCAGGCAGATGCCCTCTATCTAGAAACAACAGTCCGCTCTGGAGTAGAAATTCGTCATCCTGGTACAGTAATTATCTTGGGAGATGTAAACCCAGGTGGTATTGTAATTGCAGATGGAGATATCATCATCTGGGGTCGTCTACGTGGAATTGCTCATGCTGGAGCCGGAGGCAATCGTGAGTGTCTAATTATGGCTTTGCAAATGGAACCTACCCAATTACGGATCGCAGATGCTGTCGCTAGGGCACCAGAAAAATTACCGATGCAATTTTCTCCAGAAGTGGCACATATTATGCCCCAAGGAATTCGTATTGCTAGGGCTAGTGATTTTTCCAGAAACCAATTGACTAAGAGCAATTAGTAGCCCTGAATATTTACCTAAAATATGAAGAATATGAAGGATTCAATCTAGCGGTTTTCATGTAGATGGAATACACTACTTTAATCCCTTTCCCCAAGCGTTGTGTATTTCACCCGACCGAGCTTAGATGCAAAGCGGCTTGTCGCCAGACATCTCAATAAAAAAATATTCATCTCTCTCCCGAATCAGGGAGATCAGATATTTCTTCATACTTGATACGATACTTCATACTTTATACTGCAATTTACTGTTTTATATTTCCTGAACCCTCATTGACCGCATTTCTATCATGACTCGCATTATAGTGATTACCTCCGGTAAAGGAGGAGTGGGTAAAACCACAGTTTCGGCAAATCTGGGCATGGCTTTAGCCAAAATGGGTCGTCAAGTTGCCTTGGTTGATGCGGATTTTGGTCTGAGAAATTTGGATTTGCTGCTAGGGCTGGAGAACCGCATCGTCTATACTGCGGTGGAAGTCTTAGCTAGAGAGTGCCGCTTAGAACAAGCCTTGGTGAAAGATAAGCGCCAACCAAATCTCGTACTCCTACCGGCGGCCCAAAATCGCTCTAAAGATGCAGTCACACCAGAACAAATGAAGTTACTGGTGAATGCCTTAGCGCAAAAGTATCAGTACGTGATCATCGATAGCCCCGCCGGGATTGAAAATGGGTTTAAAAATGCGATCGGCCCAGCAAAAGAGGCACTAGTTATCAGCACGCCAGAAATTTCTTCAGTTCGTGATGCCGATCGCGTAGTTGGGTTACTAGAAGCACAAGGTATCAAACGTGTTCATTTAATAATTAACCGCATCAGACCCTCAATGGTGCAGGCAAATGATATGATGTCAGTGCAAGATGTTCAGGAACTTCTCGCCATTCCCCTGATCGGGGTAATCCCTGACGACGAGCGTGTTATTGTATCTACCAATCGCGGCGAACCCTTAGTGTTAGCGGAAAATCCCTCTTTAGCTGCCACAGCCTTTGAGAACATTGCTCGTAGATTAGAAGGGGAAAGTGTCGAATTTCTGGAGATCGACTCGTCCCAAGACAGCATCTTCGCCCGGATACGAAGGTTGTTTAGGACAAAGATTGTTTAATTTATTTTCCAGTCTCCGCGCCAGACCTATTCGTAATGATTGAACTTCTAGAACGACTTTTTTCTCGCGGCCCTGATAGCAGTCGAACTCAAGTTAAACGTCGCCTGCAATTGGTGATTGCTCACGATCGCGCTGATTTAGATCCTCAAACGTTGGAAAAAATGCGGAAAGAAATCTTAGATGTAGTCTGTCGCTATGTCGAAATTGAGACGGAGGGCTTGGAGTTCTCCTTAGAAAGCAACCAACGAACGACAGCTTTAATTGCGAATTTGCCCATCCGCCGAGTCAAAGGAGCCATACCTGAATGGGAAAGGGGTGATAAATAAGTCTTTATGGTTTTAATCTTAAGTATTTTTATTTAAAGCAATTGGATGCAGCAAAATTGACATTTTCGAGTGAGTGTCAATATAACAGTTTTGAGTATGGGAATAACATTTTCAATTATTTTAATTCCTCACAATACTTAATACAGTGGAATACAGATAATTTGTAAGGTAGTACAGCTAGCTGTGCTACCTTACACGTATACCTAATTTCAAATGAAAATCGCTATTGAAGAAGAATTCATATCATGTCCGGCAAATGACTTGTAATATGTCATTGCGAGTGCAACGAAGTGGAATGAAGCAATCGCAAGGCTTTCGGGATTGCTCCTCTTCGTTTGCAATGACAATTATTTAACCGGACATGATATCAGAAGTCAGAATTCAGGAGTCAGAATAAATCAGTAGGAGTTTTAAACCCGTTTATTCATCCGCCACTCATACAGAATTCATGCTGAATTCTGACTCCTGACTCCTGAATACTGTTTTGATAAAAAATCTCCCGTTGTCAGCATTGATGACAACGGGAGAATATAAAATTTTTTATAAACTATCGATAAGCAACTTGTGGCCCTGCCCAAATTTCTGTAACCTTTTTGCCAAAAGTAATGGGCTGATCGTCGTCTGTTGGAGTGATAGTTTTACCATCATTAGCAACTTTCATTAGTGGCCAGTCTTCCTCGCCCAATTCACCTGCACGGAAAAGTACATGATCGGGTTGGCTTTTGCTCCAACCTAACAAGACGGCAATTTTCTCATGCTCATCTTCGTGACTAATGGGAGCAACTGTATTAGCGTGATTTTTTTGCCGATCCCAAATCACTGCACTATCTGTAGAATCCCCTGCATTAAATATACCTTCAAACTTGCGTGCCAAAAAGCGATCGCCTTTTTCCGACCAACTAACTGGAACCAATACCCCAATTTTACCACTCGTATCAGTTTCTTCTGATGCCGCCGCCGCCTTTAAAGCCTTTACCTTTAATAAGGGATCGCTAACAGGAGTCGTTGAAGCCATTACCCACAACTTCTTGGTGTGCATATCTTGAACAAACAGAACGCTGGTAACACGGCTGTTGTACATTTCGGGTTTTACTTCTAATTGCACCCGGCTATAAACAGCATACTTACCATCTGGAGAAACCACTGGTACGCTGCGGTAGTGACGAACTCCCGAACCACCCTTGGAACCAATTGCTTCTTGAGTCGCTGTGATCCATTTCCAAGGAATAGGATGAGGACTACCGATAGGATCTATTTGTTCTGCTTGGGACTCATCACGTGGTTCAGAAACAGGTATTTCTGTTATTGTGGTTGGTTGCGATTCTTTATGAGTTGGTGCTACTTGAGTTGCTATCAACGAGCCGGTAAAAGATTTTTCTCTAGAGAGAGAATTTTTTTCCCCTTTCAAAGACTTGATATTAGCGGCTTTGAGTTTTTGTACTAGATTAAGCTGACTAATAGGAACATCTGTTAATGGTGCAAGTTCAACTGCCGCCAAAGTATCAGGAACAGTTAAATCACTGTTTGAGAGAAAACTATCTGCTTGAGCAAAAGACTCAATTTGATCCGGTGGTAATACTTGCGGTTCCTGGACAGCAGCATTTTGTGTTGGCACAGAATCAAATTCTTCTGTTAAAGAGGCGATTTGATTTGTTTTTAATATTTCAGCTATCTCAGGTTCCCCAACTACAGCTATCTCCTTTGATACATCAGAATCTCCAGCCATCGAAGTTTGTTTAGATACTTCGGATTTTACAGGGAACGAGTGAGCCGATGCCCCTAGCAAGGGTGCGATCAGTATCACAACGACAACGTAATTGAGAAATGGTTGTGCGCGGAACCATCCTGACAGCAAAAGGGGTTTAAGCATTTGTAGACTCTCTAGAGGGGGCGGTTGCTGTGTGAGAAGCAATACATCAGCAGCAATGGGGCAGGCAGTAATTATATGTATAACAAGAAACTAAAAACTTTGACGAGATATTTCTTTCAAAGTTTGCAGAGGTTTACAAAAATTAAGTATCGTTGTCTACACCTTTTGTTACTAAGGTACTGAGTATTTTTTGACAAAAATATGCGAGTATAGTAAATATGCTGATAACTCAGTAATTACTACACGATATTTAATCCTGCTATTGCTATACCTGACCACACCAAAAATAGGTATTAGTCAAGAACGTGCTAGTTAGAGTTGAGGCGATGACGCTGGCAACCAAAAGTGAGGCAACTTACTTAGTTATTGGGGATCGTACTAGAAATAACTAGTACACAATAAATAAGCCAGATTAAACACTAAATATAACAGCGCAAACCCTCAGAATGGTAAAGTTGAGGCGTTAGGTGGGAAGCTGGGAAAGCATAATAAATCATACTCAGAAAATACTGCTGTCAGCAACCCAAAGTTATAAATTGCAATCTCAACTACAAAAATAGCTAAAGGACGCAATATTTTTTTTAAACCCAACTGCATTTAGACAATCGGGAACACAACAAAATTTACTTGGTAGATGCTCTAGCGGCTCGTGACGAGACACCACTAAACGATAAGGTTCACTAAGGGCAGATGCGGCTCATACTAGCTGTTACACTTGTTAAGTTAACTATTAAGTTAATCGAAGCAGCCTTTGGTTTCACCAACACGAAAATATTGTACCACCAAACAGCCAATATTATTTACCAACTAATTATTAATGAAAATTGTATTCTTTGGTACACCACAGTTTGCTGTACCCACATTTGAAAAGCTATTGAATCATCCAAAATTTGAGGTATTAGCAGTTGTCACCCAACCAGATAAACGCCGGGAACGGGGAAATAAACTGACACCAACACCCGTAAAAGCGATCGCTACTGCTCACAATTTACCAGTATGGCAACCCGAACGGGTTAAAAAAGACACTGAAACTTTAACCAACCTCAAACAATTAGACGCAGATGTGTTTGTTGTTGTCGCTTATGGACAGATTTTATCGTCAAAAATCTTAAAGATGCCAAAGTTGGGCTGCATTAATGTGCATGGCTCGATTTTGCCTAAATATCGGGGTGCAGCGCCGATTCAATGGTGTTTGTATAACGGTGAAGAAGAAACGGGGATCACAACCATGCTGATGGATGTGGGGATGGATACCGGGCCAATGTTGCAAATAGCCACTACACCGATCGGATTACTGGATAATACTCAAGATTTAGCCGAAAGATTGGCTGGGATCGGTGGGGATTTGTTGGTAGAAACTCTGTTGAAGTTGGAACGCCAAGAAATTCAACCAATTCCCCAAGATAATTTGTCAGCTACCTATGCACCTTTAATTAAAAAAGAAGATTATGGTTTGGATTGGTCAAAAAGCGCGATCCAATTACACAATCAAATCAGAGGCTTTTACCCTAACTGCACCGCTACCTTTCGTGACAACCTTTTGAAAATCACCGCTTCTGCTCCCCTTGGTTCTGTAGGCAATCGCAATCTACCACCAGAATTACAAGAATTAATTCATAAATTGCCTGATTTGTCAAATATTTTAGACAAACCGGGAGTTGTAGTGAGCATTGCCAAAGGAATTGGAGCGATTGTCCAAACTGGGGAAGGTTTGTTGCTGTTACGAGAGGTTCAGCTAGCTGGGAAACGTCCCCAGTCAGGATGGGATTTTGTTAATGGAACCCGCTTAACTGTGGGAGAAGTTTTTGGTGCGGGTAGTTGAGGAGTTGGCAATTTTAGATTTTGGGTCGCACCTTTGGTGTGCTACCAGCGCAACTTGAATTTTGGATTAAAGAAAAAATCTAAAATCTAAAATCAAATGGCTTCGGGCTTTTCATAAAAGCGGCAAGATTCGCAAGGGCCATCTGGGTTGACTGCACAGCGAATGAGTTCTGAATGGGCATTGTAGCAACAGGTAGCATCACCAATTACCCAACGTCCACCTACCAAACTTTTCTCAGATGGTCGTTTAGCCGACTGTACGTAAATAGCAATATTATGTAAGCGGTAGCGCCCAGCTTTAAGTTGGTAGCGATGACGGCGTTCTAAAACCGCGTAGGTTTTACCCTCGAAATCGAGATAGTTTCCGGGTTGGGGTGTCCAATCAAGTTGCACTTTACCGAGTGACTCACGCGGATGCGTCAGAATCACCTCGGTTTGTAAAGAGTCTGGCTCCATAAGCTTATGTGATTTGATTTACATTTAGAAGGATGGTATAGCATAGCTTTCTTTAGCTTACCGAATTTAGATTACAATTAATGATTAACTCTTTGCGCTTCTACGGATTACGGCAACCAAAAGTTAGGTAAGATAGATTTGCCGAAGTCACGGAGAGTTTGGTTGAGCGATCGCGCCACTTGGATATGTGCTTCATCCTCTTCTACAGTTAAAATCTCGGCTGGCTGACCTTCTCCCAAATAAGACACCACCAAATTCGCCGCTTCCAAACCAGTAACATAAGCCTTTTCCTGTGACCAGGAACCATGACGGTTTACAATCCAATCCCCACTCATAAACACATTCTTAAAACTTGTCTTAGCGGGCAACATATAACGATAGCTGCCAGGTGCAAAGTGAGTCACCGCTTGAGGTAGCCGAATTACACTGCTATCAATTATTTTTGCCTCCCGAAAGGCTGGAACACAAGTTGCTAAATAACCCTGAACTATTGGTAAAATCTCCTCATCACTCAAACTAAGAAACTGATTTGCATGATAAAAATCAGCTTCAATTACCGTTCCTGGCTCATCCCGATATTCATCATGTAGAGCATTCAAATCAAAAAACGTCCAACCTGTACTTGCGTCGAATCCAAAACAAGCGTTAGAAGGACGGGGAATATCAATTTTGCGGTCAAACCATAGCCGCGTTGCTAAAACATCAATTGCTCCTAAATTGCTCAAATTACGGAATTCTTCATGGCTTTGTAAACTAGGGCTATTTGAGACAATTTTCTTCATCCCCGTGATGCCAACTGCAAAAATTACGGCATCTGCATCAAAAATTTCATCACCGCAAACTACACCTTTGGCACAATGATTACTATCAACAATTAAATCTGTAACCCGTCGCTTGGGTAGCACTCGCGCACCAGCTTTTTCAATCCGTTCCACCCAAGGACGAAATATCTTTTCTCCAACAGTTCCCCGACACCAAACTACATCAAAATCAGGTTGATGAGCCAGAATAAAAAAGTAAAGCATTCCTAAAGTTGCTGCGGCTGAACATTGTTCACCAGGGGCAAATAAGCCCACTAATAACATCGGTTCAAAAGCGTCGCGGTAAAGTCGCGCAGAAACATTAAAGTCTTTGAACAATTCACGGGCAGTTACAAAGTCATAGCGCCGCCAAGCATCATCAGAATTATCAAAATCAACAACAGTATACAGTAAAGGCAGGGCGCTTAGACGGTCAATTAGTGGTAATCGTTTAAACTGAGTATATAGAAAAGTTCCTAGTGGGGAGGGGAGCCTCGGTAAGTCTTGAAAAATCGGTGATTCAACTTCCAAGCCTGCTGGCGAATATTGGGAGGAACGAGTCCAAGTAGTAAAAGGATTAATTTCTAATTGATTGATGAGGGAAAAAATATTTTTGTAAGGATACCAAAAGCCATGAATGCCAGCTTCAACAGATTTTCCTGCGGCTGTTTGCCAACCTGCTACCAATCCACCGGGATAAGAGCCTGCTTCTAGAAGGGTGACATCATAGCCTTGTTTAGCTAAATGGTAGGTTGCTCCCAAACCAGCCCAACCAGCGCCTACAACTACCACTCGTTTTTGTTGCGATCCTTCTACCATAGCAGCCTCCGATTGTTGCAGTCCATCAACTAATGTATACGAACTTGTGTTGCGATCGGATGACAGCTTGTTACTATAGCGGTTTTCCTGGGGATGCAGTTCAGTAAAAATCCCTTGCGGTTAATGCTGAGTTACGAGTATAACAGAAAACAGACTTAACTATTGATGAGGAATAATCATAATGACTCAATTAGCAAATACAAAATTCAGTCTAAATGACTTTGAATTACGAGATGGTATTTATTTTCCTAGTGACTATGAACAGTTGAATAATACTCAACATAAAAAAACATGGGATGCAATTGGTAAAACATATTATGGTTCCCAAAAAGTTGAAAAACTTGCAGAGACATCGCCCATCAAACAAGATTACACTCTCTTAACTGGCACACCTGGAGGGACTTGGAATAAATTTCCATTGAATAAATCTGTTGGCTCTATTCTAGAGATTGGTTCTGGTTATGGTCGCGCCCCTTTGCATCTTTCTAAAGCCAAAAATCTGAGATGCGAAAAATATTATGGTGTTGATATTTCTGAACCTTTATTGCGGCGGTTAATCAAGGTTAAACAAGAATATAATTTTTTCCCAGAAGCGGAATTTAACTTGATTTGCACTTCTGCGGAAATTTTGCCTTTAGAAGATAATTCTATAGATTTGGTGATTTCTAACTGTGTTTTTATGCATATACCAGATGCACAATTAAGGAATTTGTTGGCTGATATATCTCGCGTATTAAAACCTGGCGGAATTTTTGTTTTCAATCATTCCTTTCACAATAAAGCTTGTCCTTCTCATATTATCCATAATTTTATCAGGAGGCTGAACCCATTTGTGAGAAATCCAGTTTATCTCAAGCAATATTCTGCTGCTGAAATAAATGAAATGTTGGCGACTGCTGGCATACAAACTAAGTGTCCAGAATACATTGTGGAACCAACGGCAGAATATGCAATTTTGCCGGAAACTATTAAGGGAATTCCAGTACCTTTTGCTAATGCTATTAACAGAAGCCTTAAACCATCAGATGCTTTAAAAGAAACCTTGGCTTATGGTTTTAGTGCTTACAGTAGTCAACTATAGCAATCTTAAATAATTCGCAAACAATCAGATCCCTGACTTCTTAGAGAAGTCGGGGATCTTGTTTTTTAGGAGTTACTATGTGACTTACCAACTTTTACCGACATATTTAAACTAAAGTTGGTAAATTAGTAATTAGTTAAGCTAATTCTCCCTTACGCAACTATGCCATTGGATTTATCGCCCCTTTGGATATCATTGAAAACTTCATTACTTGCCACATTTATCACATTCTTTTTGGGTATCGCTGCTGCCTACTGGATGCTGGGATATCGTGGCAAAGGTAAATCGTTGATTGAGGGTATCTTTATTGCGCCACTGATTTTACCACCCACTGTTGTTGGTTTCTTGTTGCTGCTATTTTTTGGCAAAAATGGCCCTGTAGGGAAACTCATGCAGACTTTTAACTTCAGCATCGTCTTTACTTGGTATGGTGCGGCGATCGCAGCCACGGTAGTTGCTTTCCCTTTAATGTATAAAACTGCACTGGGAGCCTTTGGACAAATAGATGGCAATTTGCTGCGAGTAGCCAGAACTCTTGGCGCAACCGAAACTACAATCTTTTGGCGCATTAGTTTACCCCTAGCACTACCTGGCATTGTCGCCGCCACAATGCTCGCTTTTGCCCGTGCTTTGGGAGAATTCGGCGCAACCTTAATGCTGGCTGGTAACATTCCCGGACAAACGCAGACAATCCCAATGGCAATTTATTTTGCTGTGGAAGCGGGAGCAATGGACGAAGCGTGGTTTTGGGCGATCGCAATTATGGTGATTTCTCTATCTGGAATTATTGCAGTTAACTTCTGGCAAGAATTGAGGGAGAAGAAGGCAGGGGGCAGGGGGCAGGGGGCAGGGGGAAAAATTCTCTACACTCCGCAATCTAGTTTTGAATCTGGGGGATTGTTTGTCAATATTGAGAAAATACTTGCTAGCTTTCATTTAAAAGTTGCTTTTACTACTGATGAGCAACCTTTGGGATTGTTGGGGGGTTCTGGAGCAGGTAAGAGCATGATTTTGCGCTGCCTTGCGGGGATAGAAACGCCCTCTAGTGGACGCATAGTTTTAAATGGCAGAGTTCTGTTTGACTCTGAACAAGGAATTAATTTACCCAGCCGCGATCGCCGCATCGGTTTTTTAGTGCAGAATTACGCGCTATTTCCGCACATGAGTGTGGCGCAAAACATCGCTTTTGGTTTGCCTAAAGGACTATCGGCTGGGAGTATAAAAGTGCAAGTAGAACAGCAACTAATAGCGATGCAGTTGCAGGGATTAGGCGATCGCTATCCGCACCAACTTTCTGGGGGACAACAACAACGGGTAGCCTTAGCAAGAGCATTAGCAAGTCAACCGGAAGCATTGCTTTTAGATGAACCGTTCTCGGCACTTGACACCCATTTGCGTAGTCAATTAGAGCAGCAAATGACAGAAACTCTTGCTGACTATCAAGGTGTGACTTTATTTGTCACCCATAATATGGAAGAAGCTTATAGAATTTGCCCGAATCTGTTGGTATTAGAGCATGGTAGAGCCGTTCATCATGGCAGCAAACATGATATTTTTCAGCATCCTACTACCGTTAGTGTTGCTCAACTTACCGGATGTAAAAACTTTTCCCGTGCTGTTCTACAGTCATCACAACAGATAGAAGCGATTGATTGGGGTTGTACTCTTCAAGTAGTTGAACCAGTCACGAACGAATTATCTCACGTCGGCATTCGTGCCCATCAGTTCATTTTTACGAACGACTCATCACAGGAAAATACCTCTCCCTGTTGGTTAGTAAGAACAAGTGAAACGCCTCATAGAATGACGTTGTTTCTCAAATTACATTCGGCTGGCAAAAACTCTCAAGATTATCATCTGCAAGCTGAAGTCTTCAAAGAAAAATGGGCGACTATGAAAGATCAACCTTTTCCTTGGTATGTGCGTTTAGATCCTCTGCGGTTGATTTTGATGGAGTGAACGCAGAAATAGACGGAAAGCGGGAAATTATTCTAAATAATCTTACTTCAAGCGCCCAGATTCCGAAGAGTCTGAGCGCTTGAATATTAGGTTGCAGAGAAACTTCTGCTAGTTGGGCGAATTAAGCAGGCATCATGTGCATACTTCTGCAAGACTCTGCACACTTGCGGCAAGCAGCAGCACATTCCATCATTTTCGCGTCATCGTTCATCATCTCACATGCCATTGCAGTGCGATCGCACATTTCGGCGCAAAGCATACAAGTGCGTCCCATGAACTCAGAACCGCTCATCATCATATTCATACACATCATGCACATTTCAGAGCAATCGCGCATCATGCTCATCATGCTCATCATGTCCTTGTCCATCTGCATACCACCTTTGGCCATGCAGTAAGTCATGGTTTCCATGCACATTTTATGACAGTCCATACAAACTTCCATGCAGGCTTGCATTTCGGCAGTCATGGTTTCATTCATCATCATCATCATCATTTGAAATACCTCATGATTTGTTGATGTATAACGAGTGTCCTTAAAAGGACTACTAATAACATTAATCCTATCCTTTTAAAGAGTCAATGGTAGTTTTTAATCCGAATTTATAAGCCTACTATCCCGATATAATTACCGGGAATTTGGACAAATTCTACAGAAGTTTAGTGCTGTTTTATTACTTGTTGTTACACATTAAGGCTTAGATACTCCCTCTTAGAAGTGGGGTTTGTTTAGCAAGTCAATTTTTTCATCGGGGATCACAACTTAAAGTCAAGTAATTCGACAGTAATTTAATATTTTAAGCTATGTTAAGAAATTTAAATATAGAATATGTTGCCACGCATCATCAAGAATTCAATGTTGCCTATTGCCTTACCACGCAAATAATTTCATAAATCAAATCAGATCGCTATATAAAAATAACCTCCCAAAGCGATCGCCTCGAAAGTTTCCCGAAAGTGCGATGGCTACGCCCGCCGCAGGCATCGCATTTACTAAAAATCAAAAGAGTGATTTATGTCTGACTTACTCTTTGTAGACACCCTGCGGTAAGCAAGAGCTATTTTTAAGTTTATTTTACTAATAATTTATTTTTCTAGCTCTACTTTAAATGAAGTTATATTTTCATTACTAATTAAATTAAATTCTTCTTCAGTGAATTTTTTATTTTCATCTATCTTAACAATTTTTTCTCCAATTTGAAATCCAGTTATGTTAATTTGATTGTTAGTTTGGTCTTTTGAAATCAAAAATTTGTTGTTACTTTCAGCTACTTTTTCCTTCTTGTCCTGTTGCTTTTCTGTCGTTCTAAGACCAATAAAAGTAGCTGAACTGATTCCTTGTAATGCTAGAAGTGATGAATCAAACTCTGGCATTTTACCATGATTTATGACTTCATAAATAAAGACAAGTCCTAGTGCCAATGTCCATAGAGCTACCTGAATCCTATGAAGATCAAATCCATTACCATCCGATAGAATATCGTAAAACAGACCTTCACTAGTTCTTGCTGATCCTTTTTGTTTAATCTCAGGCTTACTCTCATCAATGAGTGAATTAATAAATGGTGTTCCAGCATTAATTCCTAATAAGATACTTGCTGAACTACTGAAGATATTTGTGAATTTTTCTGTGACCAAAAAAACACCTAAATAAGACAAAATAATTATAGCTGTCCACCACGCTAATTGTAATAGCGATAAGCTAAATGGATTTTTCTTGTTTGAGCGCATCCACTTTTGGAAGAAATATAATAAGCACCCCTATATGGGTTGTATAAAAAACTATCTGCCAAAACCGGATGCTCATTAAAAGTTGTGATTTCCCTCTCGGCTGACTCTCTTTTTTGCTTAAAGTGTTGCGGAAATAAAATCCAACTGTTTCTTTATGCTTCCAAAACAACGCATACGTGGTGTAATCCTTACGCCTAAAGGATTACATAAACTTGAGTTAGCAAAACAACAAACAGAATTTAATGAAAACGGCAACAAGCGATTTACACTCATCAATCTGAGTGTTAAGACAGGTTTAGACTCTCATACCCTGTGTAAGATTTTAAGCTGTAGCAACAAAGTTGATCGATACTCTCTCATTCGATGTTTTCAGGCATTCAAAATATTATTAGAGCCGGATGATTATGATGTCGCCACCATTCCCCTGCTCATAAATAGCTCAGAGTTACAACATAGAAAAACCTGCAAGGATAAGACTTTAGGCAGAGAGGAAGACAAAAAACTTGGATTACAGTTGAACCTAGATGTAAATGAGGTCAACTTGCCCATGACTCCACCTGAAGAAATTCGCTCAAGAGCAATAACACTGCTGGAAGAATTATCGGGAGAATCTTTACTAAAAGCAGTTAAATTTTTAGAATCCCTTTCTCAAGAGTCTTTACCGCTAAGTAAAAACAAGCCTGAACATAGCAACGGTGTTGCGAAGAATATTACGCTCAATTAAACTAAAAAGATTTTTCAATAACCATAAAAATAACCTCTGGAAGCGATCGCACCTTTAATTGCTACAATCCTATCTGATTTGTGAAAATTCTCAGTGTCCAGATCCCCGACTTCTCAAAGAAGTCGGGGATCTAACTTTTCACGAATGATTTACGATTGCTATATATTCTTTCTGCTGTGGCGAAAAACTCTATTTTTAATCAAATGCGTCAACAAATTGAGCGCTATTTTAGTAGTTATCTTAACCAAACAAACCAATAGAAAAGTTGTCAAATCAACGGGGATCACTCTTGTCTATTGGTTAATCAAAGTAATAATGTTTTTTCACGTCCCTTGTAATTTCCCAAACGCAGGACATGCCAGCAGGAAAAATCACCAAATCGCCTTTACCCATTTGCACTGGCTGTCCACCATCAGGAGTAACAATTACATTTCCTTCCAAAAAGTAGCAAGTTTCTTGAGAATCATAAGTCCAAGTGAATTTTGAGACTTCCTTATTCCAAATTTCCCATTTAGAGACACCCAATTGATTGAGGCGTTCAAGTGTTAAGTTGATGCTCAATTTTAATTTCCATATCGTGCTTTTTCTAGCTATATTTAGCAGTAGGACTGAATATCCTCTCCACACTGATCTACTAAATAACACAAAGCGCGAAAACGCAAGTATACAAGTTCGTTGTAAAGCGGATTTAGTTTGCACATTGGCGGGATGTGGGCTATTTTACGACCAAAAAGCATGATATCGCGCTCGAATGGACACTGGGCGGGAATCAGTTTAGCAATAAATTTAGCTAATTTCCGATTATGAATTTCAATTTTGTCCAGCCATTGACGTAATGGTTGCAGTAAATCTAATTTAGGTTGAGCTAATTGATTTTTACTATCTGTTTGATGATTTTGTCCTAAAGGTTGAATGAAAGCAGATAGAAAAATACGCCGATTGTTTGTTTTAAGCATAATTTTAGGCAAGGTTTTCCTTGTATAGATGAACTATTTGCCGATTAGGATATTACCATTTGATTTCTCTAATCAATTTGCAGTTTGCTTGTTTGTAAAAAAAGAAGCAAAATGAGCACAATTGAAAGAATTTACATGCATCCTTGGAGGTAAATGGTTTAACTAATTGTTATTTAAACCCACCAAATGAGGAAGAACTGTCCCGTTAAATACAAAATAACAAAGAAAATATAAAAATGGCATTTCTTTAACTTATCAATTACTAATCTGGTAGATAGTAATTTTATATATTAAATATAAATGCCTGGTTCGGAAACGGCCTAGTATCTAGAGATGGAATTTAGGGGATAAAAAAACAGATTAGCTCTGACTGTATACAGACTTCGCTAGGATTAGCCTCTAATATCTGATGATTTTAGGCTATTAAATATTTAGTAATCTGTCTGATATATTACACTAATAGACCTCAAGATTATCTAATAAGTAAAAATAAATTGTTTGATAAGTCTAAGCTAATACACTTACGACTGATAGCATTTACAAGAAGATTTGCAATACATCCATAGGTCGTAATACCGATTACATCTTAATTCCGCTTGGCTGTAGGGGTAATTCATGAATTGACCCTACAGGTAAGCACATTTTCAAATACAAATTGTATAAGGGTTTACATAAGTACACCTTTACCAACATATAGGATTCATATTTGATTTTTGATAAAACTCAGTACAACCCAAAAAGCCTTCTTTTCCCTTGCCCCTTACTTCTTTCCTACCTATACAAATACCTTATATAAATCTGCTTGGATTTATATAAGGTATTTTTAAAATGGTATAATTATGAAAATTTTATTTTTTAAAATATCTCAAACCGTAACGATCTTGATATTTGCTGATATAGTCTACATTCTGTTGCTCGAATTTCGATAACAATTTAGGTGGAAATGCTTTTGGTGAATATATAGGGCGATACCAAGGTTGGTTATTAAAGTAATCTTGTATTTCAGGCGTATCAAAACGGCGGCCATGACTGGCAAAAATTGAATTTCGCATAATATCTAGTTCAAAACCATTTTTCCCATCCAAATCTGCATCAGTTACAAGTCTTTGGGAAAGCCAGAAATAAGTGTTGACATCTGTGGTGGCAGCTGGTGCTATTGATTTAGTTGGGGCAGATGTAACTTGAGCAGGAGGAAATGGCGTAGTTGGTATAACTTTGGGAGTTTCTATGACAGGGCTTGTGATAGTTGATGGTGTTTCTGAAGGTAACACCGTTTTGTCTGCTGTAGATTGAGTAGATTTTGGTAACATTTGGCTAATAATGACAGACGCACCAACTAACCCACCTGCGATTAAACTGCCGATTAGGATATTATTCTGACTCTGACTTTGAGGACTCGGCTGTGGTTTGACAGGCATTGCCTGATTTGGCGGTGCAGAGACAACAGTTTGTTGGGTCAAGAAGGGTTGTGTTGGTGGAATTGGATTTGCTATGCTCTGCAAAGCATCCAGCATTGCTCTAGCTGTGGGATAGCGATCGCGCGGATGATATGCGATCGCTCTATCAATCGCTCCTGCCATAATTGGACTAACATGATGTGCGTACTGTCGCCAGACAATTTCACCAGTCTGGGAATCTGTTTCTAGTTGTTGCGCCTGTTTACCAGTCAGCAAATAAATTACCGTCATTCCTAAACTATATAAATCACTAGAAAAAACTGGTCTACCTGCGGCTTGTTCACTCGGCATATAACCAGGTGTACCAATCACAATCGAACTGGTAGGATTGCCTTGAGAATTCACCACCGTACCCATTGATTCCCGGATAGCGCCAAAATCAATTAGTATTGGTTTACCATCGCGATCGCGCAAAATGATGTTATCCGGCTTAATATCGCGGTGAACGATATGCTTAGAGTGAACGTAATCTAGGACGGGTAATAAATTCAGAAATATTTCCAGGACAGCGCCTTCACTAAATAGCCCTTGCTTTTGGACTTTTCCAGTTAGGGTATCGCCTTCAATCCACTCCTGAACTAAGTAAAATTGTCCGCCAGAGGAGAAATATGCATATAATGCTGGAATTTGGTCATTTGCGCCACCGAGTTCTTCTAAAATTGCTGCTTCCCGTTGAAACCTCTCTTGCACTAACTGGTAAATTTGGGGATTGTTGTGAATCGCTCTTAGCTGTTTAACTACACAACGGCGCTTTGAAGGCATATAGGTATCTTCTGCTAGATAAGTTTCACCAAACCCACCAGCCCCTAGTGTGCGAATAACTTGATAGCGATCGTTCAGCAGATGTATTGTCATGGGAGATTATAAGCGATATTCATAAGATAGTTTTCCCAAAACAACCTTCATTTCAAATCTAGTAAACCTTCTTCTTTCAATTTAGGATTGAAACGAATTTGCATTTGCAAACCACGCCCTTCTAACAATTGTGTTAAAATTTCTGCTTCTACTCTCCGTGCCACATTCTTAATAATTTTTATTTCTGCTAATTCATCATTAGCTGGATTTTGATATTTTGCCTGTTCTTCAGGTGTCATTATCACTTTGACATCAATGGGATGCGTCCATTTTTCTTTTTGCTCTCCATTTCCCCAAGGAACACTGCCATTTTCAGCAATCCAAGCAGTTTCAGTATTTTCTAAAATTGTGCGACTAGGGCGTTCAATAGTTTGAACTTTCACCCAGTAGCAATGTTGTGGCTGACGGACTAAATGCTGTTTTAGGCTGAGATAAACATCACGAGAATAGCCTACGAATTGCAGAATTTTTTCTTGATCAAAGATAGCATATACGCCGATTTTACCTTGAAATTGTTCGGGTAATTGGCCAGAATCATCAATGTAAGGAAAATATTCTAGGGTTGCCAAAGAAGAAAGATTAGTTTCAACCATATATCAAATATCAAGTTTACTATTTACCTATTAGAGAAAAATAATCTTAGGAATTAACTATTGCCAAGCTTTTGGTAAATTGCACAAAGGCGACTAGGTTTGAAAATTTTAGCACTAAACATAAAATTTGGCGGTACGTTAATAATGGCGTATTCCTCAGATTCATGATATTTTTCAAATTCTGTCGGCATTCCTTTAGTGGTAGTCAAGCTGTAAGGAACTGGTTGAAAAAGTAATTCTGTAAATTTAACTTGCTCACACCGCAACTGTTGACAAACTTGATTTAGAAAAGCAACGCTTGTCAATAAATTGAATAGAGTTTCTTGAGCTTGTGTTTCAAGGGTGAAACTACCATCAAAGTTTTGAACGATTTTCAGAGACATTTTCTGTATGAATAGTTATTAACGACTAAGTGAAAAATTATCACTTTAAGATCAGCCTATTGGATTGTGGTACTTCTGTCAGCCACAAAAGGAAGCTAACATGATTAAGAATCATGAACTTTAGCAGATTTCAGCGATAGTTGATTTCTCCTCTAGACTGTACATGACAAAATTCAGCCACTATATCCATCATTGCAGCAGTTTTCATGTATTTGAACCACATCTATCTTAAGGGCGCAGCAATGCTGTGCCCTTAGCGCATGGTCTGTTTACGTGAAAATACCTGCAAATACAAGCAAGACTTATAAAAGTATAATTTAATACAAAAATATAATACTAAAGCGATGTCTACTTACTCCATCAACCTCCATTCTGCCGAGAAAAAATTTTCACACAGTAAAAATGAGTGAATAATCATGATTTAAACCACAACTATCCACTCAAAGTTTACTAAATGCGCGTTACTAGAAAAAACTCAATTAGATTATTGGAACTGGGAAAAGTTCAAACCGATTAGCGTGACTCAGTTCCCTGATTGGGGCTGCCTGCGACAAAATCCTCTCCTGGTGCTTCTGGTGTAGCGGTAGATTTTGCATCAGTGTCACCAGTCTCGCCGGTTTTGCGAATATTTTCGTCGACGGGGGTTTGCTCATCACTGTAAGAGCTAGGCTTGCTTTCTTGATTATTAGCTTTTTGTTCTTCAGTCATAACTAGATTCCTAAGTCTTTGATTGTTGGGATTATCTTAAAAAAATTATAAGTGTGAGTGCATCTATCTAGAATCTAGTTATCACTGATTCGCTCCTCTATCGAAAGTATTGTCTAGTGAGCCAAAAAATCCCTAATCTAACATAACTGAATTAAATATAACCCTTGCAGGGTGGGCAGGATGAGCGGCTAGCTTACAATTCATCCATGCTAACAACAATCCAGAGTAAGTGACCTCACTCAACTCATATATCGATTATGTTGCAAAAACTGCCCATAGTTTGATAAAAATACTGATGGGGAATATTGGTTTTTTAAACCCACCCTTAAGCAAGCTCAAGTATCTATTCACATGAAGTAAATTCTTTCCACAAAAAATAAATATCTTAACAATGTTGTTGAGTAAAAACTTTGCTTAAGGTATTTCCCAGAAAGAAATTCTTCTATTTTATTAGGAAAAATACTGATTTTGATTTCGCAAATTTTATAAAACAATTAATCATCTTTTGAGAATAAAGCAAATTAAACACGGTACTTTACAAAAATTTCAAAACAACCAATAATGCTACTTCCTGAAAATGAAAGCCAACGGCTAGAGGTACTTAATCAGTATAAAATTTTAGATACACTACCAGAAGAACTTTTTGATGAGCTAGCTCAACTAGCTGCTAACTTTTGTGAAACACCAATTGCTCTGATTAGCTTAGTTGATGCAGAACGGGAATGGTTTAAGTCAAAAATTGGGCTAACTACATCAGCGATTCCTCGAAGCATTTCTTTCGGTAGTTATACTATCTTGCAAAATAAAATATTAATTATCCCAGACACTTTACAAGATGAAAGGTTTGCGAAAAACCCTCTTGTAATATCAAATCATTATTTCCGCTTTTATGCAGGAGTTCCCTTAATAAACTCAAGCGGTTTTGCATTAGGTAGTCTTTGTGTGATTGATTTTGTATCGCGGAACTTGACTGTTAAAGAACAAACTATTTTACAACAGTTGGCCAGACAAGTAATCAGGTATTTAGAATTACATCGGCAAAAAGTAATTAATAATAGCCACAAGAGTTTTGATCTTCTTTTTTATACAAATCCTAATCCCATGTGGGTGTATAACCAGGATAATCTGCGATTTTTAGATGTTAATAAAGCTGCTATTGCTCATTATGGTTACTCAAAAGAAGAATTTTTGCAAATGGGAATAAATGATATTTACTGTTTAGAAAATGCGCCTATTTTTATAGAAGATTTAAGACAAAAATACACTAGGTTACACTTTTATGACAAATGTCAACATCAGCGAAAAAATGGGCAGATTATTGATGTTGAAATTGTCGCGCATATAATAGACTATAGCTGTTACAATGCTCGGTTGGTAAATATTAGAGACATTACAGAATATAAACGAATAAAAAAAATTCTTCAAGAAAGTGAATCGAGATTTAGAGTAATTTCTGAAGCCATTCCTATCCCATTAATTATCTCGCGTCTGTCTGACGGCTTAATTTTATATGCTAATTCGGAGTTGATGCAAACATTTCGATTTTCACCTGAAGATTTGGTGAATCGCAAAATTTTATATTTGTACCATAACTCAACCGATTTAGAATTTATGTTAGAAGCTCTCAATCAACATGATTCTCTTCAAGATTATGAACTGAAATTGAAGAGATCAGATGGAACTGATTTTTGGGCGATCGCTTCTTTACAATATTTAAATTTTAATGGAGAAGCCGCGATTTTAACAGCATTTCATGATATCACAAACCGTAAAAAACTAGAAACCAAGCTCCAAGAACAAAATGAGTTTTTACGACAAATTTTTGAGAATATACCGTTGATGATTGCACTCATTGATGCCAATGGCAAACTTCAGTGGGTAAATCAAGAATGGGAAAGTGTTTTAGGCTGGAAATTTAAAGACTTCCAAGCTGGCGATGTTCTAGAAGCCTTATATCCTAATGCTGAATATCGGCAGTATGTGATTAATTATATGCAGGATGCACAACGCAATTGGGGTGACTTTAAAATTCAGGTTCGGAATGGTGATTTCCTAGATACATCTTGGACTAATGTTAAACTTTCAAATGGTCAAATTATTGGTATCGGGCAAGATATCACAGAACGTAAGCGAACTGAACTAGCTTTAAAAGCTCAAGCCGAACGGGAGCAATTGATGCGAACTGTGGCTCAACGGATTCGTCAATCTCTAAATCTCCAAGATATTTTGAATGCAACAGTTCAAGAAGTGCGACATTTACTTGGAGTTGATCGAGTAATAGTTTATCAGTTTGACTCAGAGATGATCGGCACAATTATGGCGGAGTCGGTGGAAGCTGGATGGACAGTTTCTTTAGGTGTAGAAATTCATGATACATGCTTTCAAACAGGCGCAGGAGTGGAGTATTATCAGAGGCGGAAACGAGCGATCGCTAATATTTATGAGGCTGGGCTAAGTGATTGCCATATTCGCTTGTTAGAACACTTTGAAGTCAAAGCGAATTTAGTCGTGCCCATTTTACTAGAAGTCAGTTCTCAAAACCCAGGCTCTCACCTTTGGGGTTTACTCATTGCTCACCAATGCTCTAGTTTTCGGGAATGGGAAGAAAATCAGTTAGATTTGCTCGATCAACTGACAGTCCAATTAGCGATCGCAATTCAACAATCCAGCATCTTTGAACAAGCTCAAACTGAACTAGTTCAAAGACAAAAAGCTGAAGTAAAGTTAAGACATGCCTTAGCTGAAAAAGAAGTCCTGTTAAAAGAAGTTCATCATCGAGTTAAAAATAATTTGCAAATAGTCTCTAGTCTATTGCAACTCCAGTCTCAAACCCTCAAAGATCCAGAAGTAATTAAAGTTCTCCGAGAAAGTCAAAACCGAATTGAATCAATATCTCTAATTCATAAAAATTTGTATACTTCCGCCAATATTGGACAAATTGATGTTGGTGATTATATCCAGAATTTGGCAGCGAGCTTACTGATTTCATATCAAATATGGCCTGAAAAAATTGCTCTAGAAACTGATATAGATTCAGTCAGCTTGAATGTTGACCAAGCAATTGCCTGTGGACTGGTTATCAACGAATTAATCTCCAATGCCCTCAAGCACGCTTTTCCCAATCAAAAAGCAGGGAAAATAAGTATTGGTTTACGTAATATTGGCAAAAATATTGAGATGACGGTTCGAGACAATGGGATTGGTTTACCAGATAATTTGGATTGGAAAAATACTGATTCTTTAGGTCTGTCGTTAGTATATGACTTAGTTACAGAACAATTAGAAGGCGATATTACTCTAGAACGCAATCATGGAACAGTATTTAAAATTCAATTTACGCAGTTAACTTTGCATCAGTAAATATCAAATGGGTCAAGCTAGGATTTTAATTGTTGAAGATGAAGTAATTGTGGCTAGAACTATTGCTAGCCAACTCAGTCAACTAGGTTATATTGTTACGGGAACAGCTTCATCTGGAAAAGTTGCCATTACTAAGGCATTGGAAACTAACCCAGAATTAGTATTAATGGATATTATTCTTAAAGGTGAGATGGACGGTATTGTTACCGCCAGTAAGATTCGTGAGCAGTTAGATATACCTGTAATATTTTTAACTGCTTATGGTGACGATCATACTTTAGAAAGAGCCAAAATTACTCAACCTTTTGGCTACATCGTTAAACCATTTACTATAAAAGATTTAAGAATAGCGATCGAGATCGGTCTTTTAAAACATCAGTTAGAGCGTGAACTGCGGGAGAATCGAGATCAGTTAGCGACCCTTTTAAATTCAATGAGTGATGCTGTAATCGCTACAAATGGTCAAGGAAAGGTGACATTCATAAATCCCGCAGCTGAGATGTTAACCGGCTGGCAGCAAAAAGATGCTTTAGGAAAAGAGGCTACAAAGATTTTTCATCTTGTCAATGAAGCTACAGAAACTATATTAGAAAACCCAATAACAAGAGTGCTGCGGGAACAACAGGTTGTTTATTTAGAAGAATTCACATCCCTGATTAGAAGAGATGGAAAAAGAGTTCCAATTGGCGATAGTGCTTCGCCACTAAAGGGACGACCTGATCAGATAAATGGTGTAGTAGTTGTTTTCTGGGATCTTAGCGAACGACACCAAACAAAATTGTTAGAGCAAGCATTGGAAAAAGAGCAAGAACTTAACCGCCTCAAGTCTTTATTTATATCTACTGTATCTCATGAGTTCCGCAATCCCTTAACTGTTATTCAAACAGCAGTAGAACTTATAGAAATGCAGGGAGCAAATTTGACAGATGCAAAAAGAGGCATTTATTTAAAGCGAATTCAAGCTGCTGTGCAATCTTTAGAAAAACTTATGGAAGAAGTTCTATTTATGGGTCGGGCGGAGGCAGAAAAACTCGTATATAATCCAGTACCCATTAACTTAGAGCAATTTTGTCAGGAGTTAATCAAAGATTTTTCTCTGGTTGAAAATAGCGTATGTGAAATTGTTTTTACCTGTAGCAGCCGTTGTAACAACGCTGTAATGGATGAAGGACTGTTACATTATATGTTCGGAAATCTCCTATCAAATGCAGTTAAATATTCTCCCAAAGGTGGCAAGATTCAGCTTGATTTAATATGCGATCCCATTGAGAAAGTGGCAATTTTTTATGTTAAAGATCAAGGTTTGGGCATTCCTGAACCAGACCAAGCTCGACTTTTTGAATCATTCTATCGAGCCTCCAACGTCCAATCAATTCAGGGTACTGGATTAGGGTTAGTAATTGTTAAAAAGTGCGTTGATGCTCATAAGGGTCAAATCAGTGTTACAAGTCAAGTTGGAGTCGGCACTACATTTACAGTAATTTTGCCCTTAAATTCCGAATTATAATAATCTTGTCTGCAATGCCCAAAGTTTATATTATGCATGTCCGACAAATTGCTTATAATATCTCATTGCGAATGCAACGAAGTGGAACATTAGCAATGACAATTGTTTAACCGAAGATGATATAGTAGTCCTAAATTAGTCGTGAACAATAAGATTCCCGACTTCTTTGAGAAGTCGGGAATCTTAGGCTCTCGATTTTCACAACTTATTTAGGATTGCTATATTACTCCTCAAAATCTCAAAAATTTTGAGGAGTAAATATTTTTTCTTTGGGGATGAAAATGCGACTATAGGTTAGCTCATATCCCGATTTTTCGAATTAGCAACTTGGGTTTGGTAATGCCGCCATTTTTCCTGCTGACGCGCTCTTTTCTCCTCAGTGAGGCTATCAAAACAATAGGCACAGGAGATACCTTTTTCATATTTTAAAGATGTTTTATCTTCTTCGGAAATCGGATACCCACAATTGAAACACCGTTCATAATTCCCTTCTTCCAATCCATGACTAACAGCTACCCGCTCGTCAAAGACAAAACATTCTCCTTCCCATAAACTTTTATCTGCTGGAACTTCTTCCAAATACTTAAGAATGCCGCCCTTTAGATGATAGACCTCTGCAAAGCCTTGAGCAAGCATGAAGGATGAAGCTTTTTCACAGCGAATACCGCCAGTACAAAACAGAGCAACCTTTTTGTGTTTAGTTGGATCTAAGTGGTGTAGCACATAATCGGGAAATTCTCGGAATGAGGCAGTTTGAGGATTTTCTGCCCCTTGAAAAGTACCGATATTCACCTCATAATCATTGCGGGTGTCAATCACAGTTACTTCAGGATCGCAAATCAAATCATTCCACTTTTGGGGACTGACATAAGTGCCAACTTGCTGATTTGGATCAATTTCAGGCAATCCCAAAGTGACAATTTCTTGCTTCAATCGTACCTTCATTCGCTCAAAAGGCGGGGTTTCGGTATGGGACTCTTTGTATTCTAGGTCTGCCAAACGGGGATCGGTACGCAGAAACCACAGAACAGAATCAATTGCCTGACGCGAACCCGCAATTGTACCGTTAATGCCTTCTTGTGCTAGCAAAATTGTCCCCTTGACTCCTTGCTCTTGGCAGTAAGAAAGTAAAGGATCTCGTTTATCGGCAAAATCTGGCAGCTTGACGAATTTATACAGTGCTGCAACAACTTGGATATTTTCTGGCTTCATCCTTTTAGTAATGGAACAATATAAGTTACAATAGCAACGGCAACCAAAATTACCGGCTATTTTAATTTTATGGGGGTTTAGCTCAGTTGGTAGAGCGCCTGCTTTGCAAGCAGGATGTCAGCGGTTCGAGTCCGCTAACCTCCATTTGATGTGATTTATCTCAATTTGCGATCGCTTGAAATATCCCAAAGGAAACACACCTAAATCAAAATCCTCTTTTTTAGTAGGGATGAGATTTAGTCCTTACTAGTTGGTAAATTGGTAACGCATCCAATCGCCCCCATCTTCAAAGCTTTACTTAGTTAGAAAAATCTCTGGGAAACATAGCCTGAAAAGGTACTGCTACAATAAGCATCTTAGTTAACATCATTAAAAGCCAGTTAACCAAAATCTGACTGACTCATATATATTTTATATATTTAGGGGGTTATTTGGAAAAGCGTCCATTGGGGTTAGTGGCAATTGTTCTGTACAAATCATTTGCCGCCTTGCTGCTTATGGTTACTTCAATCGCTTTATTATTGACTTTAAAAAATTATCAAACCCTAGAGGCTTTTTCAGACAATTATGTTTTAGAAGGGAAATCAATGATTATTGATTGGGTTTTAAAAAAAGTCATTAATTTAAATCCCAGAACTCTGGCCTTTAGCGGTATTGGAGCAGGAATATATGCTACTGTTACTATTATTGAAGCTGTTGGGTTGTGGTACGAAAAACGTTGGGCACATATATTAGTATTGGTACTTGTCGGTATCAGTATTCCACCAGAAATTTATGAATTAATTAGGGGGATATCTCCTATAAAAATATTAGTTTTTTTGCTGAATTTAGCAGTATTTAGCTATTTATTCCAAAATTTTCCTAAACATTCTAATTAATTTTTTATTAGGCTATATAGTGCTGATTCCTAAGTAAGAAATAGTTATGAATCTTTCCACCCAACACGTTGTACAATCGCTAAAAATACAATCTGGAGAGCGACTTGCCTAAAACGATTCACTCTACTCAACCACCACTAAAATTTATTCCCCAACGCCTTAATCTGCTAATACTCCAGATTGTTCGGTGGTTATTGCCGATCGCACTACGGTTTCGCACTCGCCCTTGGCTACCGGCTGGTATTGTCAGCATTGAAGGTAAGAATGTCGAGGTATTGGCTGAACTTTATCAACAATTCCAGGCTGGAAAAATTCGCTTTTTGTTGGCATTTCGTCACCCGGAGGTGGAAGATCCCCTCTGTATGTTGTATTTGCTTTCTTACATTGTGCCACGGGTAGCTCGTGAGAAAGGTATTACACTGCGATCGCTTGTCCATAGCTATTTTCTCTACGATCGCGGGATGACGGTTTGGGCTGGAAGTTGGCTAGGTTGGTTGTTTTCAAGGCTGGGAGGTGTGCCGGTTCATCGCGGAAGGCGACTAGATCGACAAGCAATCCAAACAGCACGGGAGTTGTTTGCTAATGGAAAAGTACCGATCGCAGTCGCACCCGAAGGAGGTACTAATGGTCATAGTGGGATTGTTAGCCCCCTGGAACCTGGTGTTGCTCAAATGGGTTTCTGGTGTGCAGAAGACTTGCATAAAGCTAACCGAACTGAGACTGTGATTATTGTGCCGATCGCCATCCAGTATCGCTACGTTGAGCCACCTTGGTCTAAACTGGATTGGTTGCTGAGTAAGTTGGAAGCTGATAGCGGCTTGGAAGTTAAGGAAATTGATTCAGGCAATCAAGAAGAGATTTACTATCAACGCCTCTGTAGATTAGCTGAATATCTCATTACCGAGATGGAAGAGTTTTATGGTCGCTTCTATCATCAAGACATTCCAAAAACTATTTCAAGTGATGAATCTGCTAGCCCTAATCAGGTGTTGATTAACCGACTTCATCGTTTACTGGATAAGGCTTTACAAGTTACCGAGCAGTATTTTGGAGTCCAGGCGCAGGGTAATTTTATTGACCGATGTCGCCGCTTAGAAGAGGCTGGCTGGAATTACATTTATCGGGAAGATTTGTCAGATATCAATGCTTTGCCACCATTTAAACGTGGTTTGGCAGACTGGATTGCAGAGGAAGCAGACTTACGAATGCGGCACATGCGGATGGTGGAAAGTTTTGTTGCAGTCACAGCGACTTATATTCAAGAAGAACCTACGGCGGAACGGTTTGCAGAAACGGCTCTACTTGTATTTGATATGCTTTCTAGAATTCAGGATACAACACTTCCAGGACGACCCCGCTTAGGTTTGCGACAGGCACAAATTACTATAGGAGAGCCAATATCAGTTACAGAACGTTGGTCAAAATCTCAGGGCGATCGCCAGTTGTCTAGACAAGCTGTGAGCGATTTAACAAAAGATTTGCAAATCGCTTTAGAGAAGATGATTAGCTAAGTTTTTGTGAAAAAAAGGAGCCTGAATCAGACTCCTTAATAAAAAATTGGTAATAAAATTGTGACTACTTGATAGTCACCTTACCGCCAGCTTCTTCGATGCGCTTCTTAGCATCTTCAGCAGCATCCTTAGCAAGACCTTCTTTAACTGCCTTGGGTGCAGCTTCTACCAAGTCTTTAGCTTCTTTCAGACCCAAGCCGGTCAGTTCGCGGACAATCTTCAGTACGGCAATCTTCTTATCAGCTGGGACTGAATCAAGAATTACTTCAAACTCGGTTTGCTCAACAGCTTCCTCAGCCGGAGCAGCACCACCGCCACCGCCAGGCATCATCATCATGCCACCAACGGGTGCAGCAGCACTTACGCCAAAAGCTTCTTCAATTTGCTTGACTAGTTCGGAAGCTTCCAACAAAGAAAGGGTTTTTAGTTGTTCTAAAATTTGATCGGTTGCAGCAGACATTGATATAACTCCTGTAATTTTGATTATTTATTAGTCATTAGTCTTTAACTATAGACTTTTGACTTTTGACTGATGAACTACAAAGTCATCTATTCGGCAGCAGTTTCAGTGCTGCTATCAGCTTCAGTAGGGGTTTCGGTGCTACTACCACTTTGCTCTTGGTCAGCTACAGCTTGCAAAGCGCGAGCCAGTGAACCAGGAACTTCGTTGATACCCACAGCAATCTTGGTAGCCAAAGCGTTGATAGCTCCAGCGATTTGTGCAATGAGTTGTTCCTTAGATGGCAAGTCTCCTAGAGCCTTAACATCTGGTTCTTTGAGTAGGCGACCTTCCATGACACCGCCACGAAGTTCTGTCTTCTTAGTGGCTTTTTGGAAGTCTTGGTAAGCCTTGATTGCAGATGAAAAATCATCTTTGACCAGCAAAAAAGCTGAAGAACCTTTCAGTAGTTCTGACAAAGGCTCCCATTTTTGATCATCTTTAATGGCAATGCCCATCAGGGTGTTCTTCGTCACCTTACAAACCGCACCACTGGGACGCAGCCGCCGCCGTAAGTCTGTGATTTCAGAAACTGTTAGCCCTTGATACTCTATTACCAGCGCCAGAGTTGACTCACTCAAAGTTTCTTTGAGGTCAGCTACTATCTCTTGTTTATTTTCTAGTGTTCTACCCATTCCAATCTCACCTCCTTAAAATAATCGGGGAAGTGCCCTACTTGTAAGTTTTTTTAAACCTGAACCCAAACAACAAACCCCGGCTAATTTAGCCGGGGTTGAGTATTAAGACTCGTGATGCCATACTTATCACACCTTTATGGGTGGTAATTTTGACAATTAGAGTTTTAACCTCGGCAGGATATTTAAGCTATTAGCACCTGCTGTCTCCGGCTTTGCCTATTTAATTTTGTCATTTGTCATTAGTCCTTTGTCCTTTGCCTTTACAAATGACTAAGAACTAATGACCAAAAATTAACCAGCTTCGCTCAGTTTTAAATCTCGTAGGGCGGTGACATCAATTTTAATTGATGGCCCCATTGTGGCTGACACATAAAATGTGCGCCAATAACGACCTTTAGCTCCTGAAGGACGGTTACGGTCAATCGTCTCCTGCAATGCCTTCAGGTTGACTAACAAATCTTCAGGCGAGAAGGTTGTCTTACCAAACATAACATGGACAATACCAGTTCGGTCAGCTCGGAATTCTAGTTTACCAGCTTTGAATTCTGCGATCGCACTTCCGATATCAAATGTTACGGTTCCACCCTTGGGCGATGGCATCAAACCACGCGGCCCAAGCAACTTACCCAGCTTTGCCACCTGTGGCATTACATCGGGTGTGGCAATCAGCTTGTCAAAATCCATTCTACCTTTCTGGATTTCGTCAATCAGTTCTTCTGAACCAACTATATCAGCCCCAGCGTTGCTGGCTTCATTTACCTTTTCGCCTCTGGCTATTACCGCCACCCGAACAATTTGCCCTGTACCTTTAGGCAGTGCTACCGTTGTCCGCAACTGTTGGTCTGTATACTTGGGATCAATTCCCAATCGGATATGGGCTTCGGCAGCTTCAGTAAATTTAGCCGTTGCTGTCTCTTTGAGAAGGGCTAAAGCTTCTAAAGGATGATAATCCTTATCTTCTACTTTTGCTTGCAGCGTCTGCAAACGACGCGATATTTTTGCCATTTTTTTCTCCTGGGGTAATTCCGAAGCTTTGCCTCTCCCCCGATAATTTTTTATTTGCCCTTTGTCATTAACCAATGACTAATGACCAATGACCAATGACTAATCCGTAACTGTTATACCCATATTCTTAGCCGTTCCTGCCACAATCTTCATTGCTGCGTCGATGTCGTTGGCATTGAGGTCGGGTAGTTTTGTTTGGGCTATTTCTTGCAATTGTGCCTTGCTAATTGACCCAACCTTCTTTTTGTTGGGTTCATTCGAGCCTTTTTCAACCTTCGCTGCCTTCCGAATCAGCACTGATGCTGGTGGCGTTTTGAGTACAAATGTAAAACTCCGGTCTTCAAAAACCGAAATTTCTACAGGTATCACCATTCCAGCTTGGTCTGCTGTTTTGGCGTTGTACTCTTTGCAGAACATCATGATGTTAACGCCATGCTGACCCAAGGCGGGCCCTACTGGCGGTGCTGGGTTGGCTTTTCCAGCATTCAGGGCCAGTTTAATGACCGCCACTACTTTCTTCGCCATTTGTATTTAACTCTGTTTCTCTACCTGATTAAATTCCAGTTCTACTGGTGTATCCCTGCCGAAAATTGAGAGCAAGGCTTTAAGTTTACTCCGTTCTGGAGATACTTCAATCACCTCGCCTTCAAAATCCTTAAATGGGCCAGAAAGCACCATTATCTTATCACCAGTAGCCATGTCAATTTTGACAACAGCTTCTTGTTCACTGGTCTGTTTGAATATCCGTTCAACTTCTGAAGCACTCAGTGGTATCGGGTGGACATGGCCTCGACCCTTGCTGCTACCACGTTTTTGTTCTGAACCGACAAAGTTAATTACGTGAGAGGTGTTTCGTACCACCTGCCAGGTATCATCATCCATCATCATCCGCACCAGCACATAGCCAGGAAAAACTTTTTCTTCTGTATGCTGGCGACTGCCATCCTTGCGGATTTTCACCGCCGGCGTTTGCGGAATTTCTACTTGGATAATTTTGTCAGCGACATCAAAAGTTTGAATGCGTTGCTCCAAGTTAGTCTTTACACGCTTTTCACAGCCTGAAGCTACTTGCACAGCATACCAGCGTGATTCTTTTGACGCTGTTTCTGCTGTTTCTCCTGTTTCTTCCGACTGCAACGTGGAGTTGCGAGGTTCGTCTGTTGCAAAAGTCATCAGAACACCTGTTTTGCTGCCCAACCAAACAATCCATCGACCAAGTATATCAGAGATGCGGAGAGTGCCACCATTAACAACACAGCAGCAGATTCGCTCACTATTTGTTTGCGACTGGGCCAAACTACTTTGTCAAGTTCTTCTTTGGTTCCCTGTATGAAATTGCCTAAGCTAAACCCATTGGTGTTTTCTGGCAATTCTGCTTCACTTTTTTTGGTCACGACCGTTTACCCCCGTTTCTTACTCAATTTTAGATTTTGAATTTATCCCATGCCTTAAGGCAAAGGCACTCAATTTTAGATTTTGGTTTGTTGATTTTAGATTTTTTCTCAATCCCTTCGGGTTTAGCAGTCACTCATGGGGGAAACCCCCAAGACCGCGCTGCTTCACCAAAATCCAAAATCTAAAATCTAAAATTTGGTCATCCAGTTTTGCAGTTTCGACTCTATTTTACTTAACTGAAAGTAAAATAACTGCAAAATACAATAATTATACCCGAAATTATTATCGCTAACTGCTAACTTAGCAGCCGCGTAATTATTTCGGGCTTTATTTTTTGCTCTTGAGCGCGCCCTGGAGGACTTGAACCCCCGACATCAGGTTTTGGAGACCTGCGTTCTACCAACTGAACTAAGAGCGCACAAGCTGTTTTTTATTCACTCATTGCGCTGAACTAAATTTTAGTTTAACGCAACACGCGATTTCTATCATACTTCAATTTCGTTGAGAAAACAAGTTAGCGGCAGATGCCGCTTGAGATTTCTCCCATACTTTATAAAGCACGAATTACAAAGGGCGGTCAAACCGTTGCTTAATCCGGGTTGCCTTACCTACGCGATCGCGGAGATAATAGAGTTTAGCACGGCGGACTTTACCGCGACGTAATACCTTAATGCTGTCAATTCGGGGAGAATGCAATAAAAATACGCGCTCAACGCCTACACCTTGGAAAACCTTACGAACTGTAATAGTTTCGTTAATGCCACCATTGCGTTTGGCAATCACTACTCCTTCGTAGGGTTGTACACGGTATTTTTCGCCTTCTTTAATTTTCACTCCTACTTTTACGGTGTCGCCCACAAAAATGTCGGGCAAATTTGATTTTAGCTGTTCCGCTTCAATGGAGCGGATAATCTCTTGAGCGCTCATAGTCTTTGTGTCTGCTTAAAAAACCCACGATCATCAATCATAAATCGATAATCCTATTTCAGTCTACTTCTACTTATTGGAGATTGATAATTTTACTGAGACAAGACCCGGTAAATCGAAGCTATATTGCAAAATACTGTATTACAGGTGGAAATTTATGAAATTTAGCGTCGTCATCAGTACTTATAATCGCTTGAACTTGCTGAAAAGAGCAATTGAGTCGGCTTGGAACCAAACTATTGAGTGTGAGGTGGTTGTTGCTGATGATTGTTCTTCTGATGATACCCAAACATATCTTAAAAGCTTAGGGGACAAGGTTGTTTACCATCGCAATGAAGTTAACCTTGGCCATGCAGCAACGGTAAATGCTGGAGTTGGCAAGGCTAGCGGCGACTGGATTAAGTTTCTAGATGATGACGACTATTTAGCGCCCAACTGCATAGAAGAGATGGCTAAGGCGATCGCACTTCGTCCTGATGCTGTAATCTGCTCTTGTGTGGCTGCTCAGGTGGATGGTAATGAAGTTGAACTCAGTCGCACCCCACAAGTAGGCCCTGGTTTAGCTTTTTATATCCCACAAGCTGATATTCACTACGGTATGCTTTTGGAGCTTGTACCATTTGGTACACCTGTACAAGTAGCTTGCCGACGTGATGCTTTTCTCAAAACTGGTGGTTGGGACTCTACCCTTGATGCTAACTGTGATGATATCGATTCCTGGATTCGGATTGCTCAGTTTGGCGATGCTATTTTCTTGAATCAGTCTCTTGCATACCGGACTATTTGGCCTGGTGCATATAATCAAAAGTTTTCTTTGTCTCGGCGGTTGGCGACAAATATTTTGATGAAAGAAAAAATTTATGCCTTGGTAAATGAGCAACATCGCTCAAAAATTCCTCTGCTTCAAGATATCAAAAATTACCTGAAGCTCCATTGGAGTTTAGTAGCACTGAAGCAAAAAAATATCAAGAGTTTTCTTTCAATGATAGATCCGTCTATACTTTCTCCTCAGTCTTGGAAGTTTTTGCTAACTGCTGCCTCATCACGCCGCTCTCAAGGACAAAATTCTGAGGTTCGCAAGCTTGTATTAATTGAGCCGTAAATTTTTAAGCGTTGGTGATGGTTTTTGCTGTCAAAACTTAGGCGTTTATTTTATAGGCATGATGATTTTGTAAAGATTTTCACCCCTGTTATCTCAAAAGCAAATCTGAATTAACTGCGATAGACGCTTTTAAAAAGAACGATCACTCTTTTTAGCTCTGCCTAGTCTATTGGATACTTATTTATGTGTCCAAACTAAAAGGGATGCTTTTGGTGAGATGTAACAAGGTGCAGTGGTTGAAAAATTCTTTAGCTAGTGGAGCGATCGCTTTGTTTGGAAGGCCCGACTTGATTGGATAGCTAGGCTATCCAATTGTAAAACAAGCCGATCGCGCTTAGATTGCTTCTGTAACAGAAATAATCAAACATCTGCTTTCGTCTAATTGCGGAAGACAGCGAGTATCTATTGTCATAGAATAAAAATGTAAGGTGTCTACACCCGGTAAGTAAAATTCTAAATACAGTTTGTAAAAGTCAGAAAGTTATTTAACTCTGTTGTTGTCCAGGAATAGCAGTAAATTGGGAGAGTGTAGCGGTGTCCACTGCGATCGTGATTTTTACTCATGAGTTTGAGCAGATTCGGCAAAGAAAAATCAGCCCATCATCGAATTTTGAGCAATTAACAGCCAAAATTCGTAAGTTAACCCATAGAGTTAAGCAGGAGTGGAGCAATATTTCTGTTGAAGACCGCGAAGGGCTAAAAGAGTTTGCGTATGATTGGCTCGAACCATCTGCAAAAGGTGTGTTTGGTTTAAAGAGCAAAATTTGGTCAAAAATTTATCTATTGTTTTTAGTCGTAACCAATCAGACAGAAGCTTTTATGTCTTGCATTAAAGCTTTAGATACGCTGGTTGACACTATTTTGGATGCTGTTGAGCGTCAAGATCCCAGTTATCAAGCGGTTTTATCTGATACTCTAGAACAATTGTACTCAGGTACAATCCAGGGCAAAGAGTTAAAGACGGAGGAAACCCGTGACTGGTTGCGAAGCATATCGGATAGAGCAATTAGAGAGGTTTGAGATTAGCCTCGAAAAGTTAATTAAAAGTCACTACCGTAAAAATGAAAGAGCTAGGAATTCTTTTTTGGAGTTAGTTAATGACTATATTGGTCAACTCCGCGAGAATCCTAGCTCTAATTCATTTTCAGACGACGAAGGTTTTCCCAAAGGAACGTATAAATCAGATTTTAAATTTAGAAAAATTCGATTTAGAGCGCCTGAGTTAGATGGAGCGGCAAAGAAATGTCGCTTCATGTATGTGGTTAACGAGGCAAAGCGCGTTGTTTATCTGTTATGGATATACACCCACGAGGAATTTCGCACAAGACCGTCTGACGACGATTTAAGAAGAGAATTTGTAGGCATTCAACAAGAGCCAGAGCAGGAACAAGTCTAACCTCCTGAAAATTATTCATAACCCCACCCCCGCAACCTGACAATCATTACATTAATTTCGCCGCATCATCTTGGTAGGATTAGCCCTTTTAAGGTGGGATGCTCCCATTGCTGCTTTTGGTAAGACATCAGAATTTTGGAGTTTTACCCCGATTTATCGAGCTATTGCTGAATAAGTCTTTAAAGCTAAGTGGCTAATTATAAACGCTCTTATTCAGTAGCTAGTGTCAATTTACGCAGTACTGACTACTTTTGAGTTGTCGTTGCAGACCTCAATAATTATGTTGATTTATACTCAGTTACTTATCTTTATTTTTTATACATATCTCAAAATTTATGCGAATTATACATATTTTGAACCACGTTCAAGAAATAGGTAACGGGATTGTGAATGTGGCTGTGGATCTGGCTTGTTTACAGGCAAAATCTGGCTATGAAGTAGCGGTTATTTCTGCTGGTGGTGAATATGAGAAATTACTAAATATATATGGTGTTAAACACTACCAATTAGACCAAACTAGAAAACCGATAAGTATTATTAAAGCGGCTGTGCGTTACCGGGCGATTGCAGCTGAATTTCAGCCGGATATCGTTCATGCTCACATGATGACGGGGGTAATTTTAGCACGCATCTTTAAAGGCAATAAATATACTTTAGTTTCCACAGTTCACAATGAATTTCAGCGTTCTAGTTTGCTGATGGGTTTAGCTGATAAGGTGATTGCCGTTAGCAAGGCGGTGCGAGATTCTATGGCGAAGCGGGGTATCCCAGAAAACAAGCTGCGAGTAGTATGCAATGGAACTTTAGGCAGTCCCCGCACCCGAAAAATACAAGATTATCAACCATTAGGGTTACAGCGTCCAGCGATCGCTACTGTAGCCGGAATGTATCAACGCAAAGGTATCGCTGAGTTAATCGCTGCTTTTGAAAAAATTGCCCCAGATTTCCCCCAAGCGCACCTTTATTTGGTAGGGAATGGCCCTGATAAACAGCTATTTGAGGCACAAGCACAAGCAACTTCCGTAAAAGAACGGATTCATTTTGAAGGCTTCCAGGCAGAACCTCAACGCTACCTGATATCTTGTGACATATTTGTGTTGGCTTCCCACCGAGATCCTTGCCCTCTGGTACTTTCAGAAGCTAGGGAAGCCGGAATTGCGATCGTTGGTACTGAAGTAGATGGAATTCCTGAAGCTTTGGACAATGGGCAAGCAGGTATTTTAGTACCAGCAAAAGATAGTAATGCTTTGGCTGGGGTTTTAGTGCAATTACTGAGTAACGCTGATATGCTGCATGAGTGGAAAAATCGGGCAAATCAAAACCTCCAGTGGTTGAATGTTGCCCGCGTTCATCAGGAAACATTGGCGGTGTATCGTAATTGAAGGGAATTGGGAATTGGGGACAAGGCGAAAGACTTGTTGTAAGTTCTAAACTTTTGTCCCCTTGTCCCCTTGTCCCCTTGTCCCCTTGTCCCCTTATCCCCTTATCCCTCTGCCCCCTGCCCCCTGCTCCCTCCCCAGTCCCCAGTCCCCAGTTACAGAGGATGATAAACTGCGTTAACAGTGTAGCGATCGCTTTAATTTTAAAGCTACACCTAAAGCACCAAGGGCCACTACACCCAAAACATTAGTTGACTCAGGAATGGCTGTGTAATAAGATGCCACTCTAATAGGCCCATCTCTATCTGTTTGCCCTGGTGGTATTGGTGGAACGATTCCACCACCTGGGGCTAGATTTGGTAGTGTAGCAAAGGGATTATAAAACAGGCTTCCGTTTGGAATTACGCCACCACTAAAAGTAATAGTGCTACCACTGATGGTAATGTCTGTAAAAATATCCTTTAGATCAGGGTCGTTGGAGTAACCAATCCTTCCATCTCCATTAACATCTCCCCACTCCACAGGCTCATTATTATATGACAGCGTTTTTAAATCAAAGACTAAGCTTTCGATATCGTACCCAGTGTTATTTAGAAAGTTATTAGCTACATCTGGAACACCATATTCTATTACTTGCCCTGGTCGAAAATCTGTAAGAATTCTTGGGTCTCTCGTGTCGAGTATGTCTTCATCTTGAGTCGTCACAGTGGTTTCTACCAAGATAACGGCTGTCGCTGGTGTCAAAGACAAAAAACTAATTCCTGCTGCTCCTAAAAGAGATAAGGCTATTTTGGTTACTATTGTCATATTTCTGTCCTCATTCATATTGATTGAGAGAATGTCATATCACGTCGGTTAAATCAAACAGCAAAACCTCACTTTTAAACTACTATGTATTTGCTAGATAAATAGCAGTTAATATGTGATTACTCAGTGAGTTTACATATACTCGTATGTTGATTTATAAAGCAATTCTTGTAATGCTTCATCACAATAACGAGTAATTTCACGCAATCTTTATAAAAAATCTAAATTAGAACTTATTAATTGACAGATTAGACACTATGTGAGCTTAAATACAAACAATTTAAGTGATTACTAAATGACCCATCGAACTCAGGTTAAATTAACGGTAAGGGCGTACACCTGTACGCCCCTCTTAAAATACCTGGTTTTATGTAACTTAAATGCTCATTAGCTTATAAGTTTTTTGGTAAATCCGTGCAAACGGCTTAACGCTGGCTTCGCCCAATTTCCATCCAACAAATCATGTAACAGAGTGTAAAAACAGGGGATGATAAACAGCGTCAGCACTGTTGCCAAAGACAAACCCGAAAATACTACTACGCCTAATGGTTGCAGAAATTCTGAGCCTTCTCCAATTCCTAAAGCTAGGGGAAACATACCTAAAACAGTGGTAATAGTCGTCATTAACACTGGTCGTAGGCGTTGAGGTGCAGCTTTCAAAATGGCAGTTTTCCGGTCAACTTTTTCCCGTTCCCGAATTTGATTCGCCAATTCCACCATGATGATGGCGTTATTGACCACAATACCCACCAGCAAAACTGCACCGACAATCACTGTCGCGCCAATGGCAGTTTTGGTAATGTAAAGCCCGAAAATTCCCCCAGCTAATGCCAAAGGAATTGTAAACATAATTACTAGCGGATCAATGAGGGAATTGTATTGCACCGCCATCACCACAAACACTAGAAAGGCGGCTAATCCACCTAAAACTTGCAGTGAACTTTGCAGCTGCTGATTAGATTCAGCTGCTGCACTGGGTAAGATGGTAATCCCTTCAGGTAAATCTATACTATTTAGTACCGTATTCACCTGTTCTAGAGCCTCACTAAGGCTAGCTCCCTCAGTTAAGTTGCCAGCAATTAATAAAACCTGACGCTGGTTAATTCGCTGAATTTCTCCCGGCGCTTGAGCTTCGGCAATTTTAGCAACATCGCTCAAGCGGATTTGGCGATTGTTATCTACGAATAAAGGCAACCTTTCTAATTGAGAAGGTGCTTGTACTGATGCTTCATTCAACTTTACTCGGACATCGACTAAACGGTTGCCGCGTTGCAACTGAGTTGGGATACTGCCTTCGATCGCAGTTTGAATTGTTTCTCCTATTTGTGTAGCAGTTAGCCCTAAAGCTGAAACCCTTTCCCAGTCTGGAAGAATCTGAATTTCTGGCTGGCGATCGTCTGCATCAGGACGAAATCTCGCTAAGGTAGCTTGTTCTTCTAAGGCTGTTAGTACCCGACGGCCAGCTTCTTCTAAATTATCTACGTTACTTCCCTGAATGATCACGTCAACATCAGCACCACGGACGGGAGAGTTGTTGAGAATCAAACCCCGCACTTGACCAGGATTAAGGCGCAGACGAATTCCTGCTAAATTTAACTTGTTCAACTCTTGAGTAACTCGTTCTGCATAAGCTTGCACATTAGTACCTGTTTTCAGGGTAATGTTGCTGGAAGCTCGTAAGGCATTAGCATTGGTAGTGTTGCCAAAGAGAGAGCCACCAATTGTAGAGAAAACATATTCTGTTTCTGGCTGCTTGCGGATAATCTCATCCACTGCAACCATTACTTTTTGGTTGGTTTCTAAAGGTGTACCGGGAGGAAACTGGGCATTTAAATTGGCTTGTCCGGTGTTGATGCGGGGGAGAATTTCTTGGGGAATTTGCGGAGCCATCCACAAACTACCGCCACCGAAAAAGATAATAGCGATCGCTACTGTAACCAACCGCCAGCGTAATATCCCACTTAGAAAACTGCTATATGCCCTGGTGGAATCATCAAAACGGTTATTAAACTGCCGTAATAGCCAAAATCTGCTTAAACCGCTAGAAAACTTCCATGACAATAAGCGGGACGCAAGCATCGGTACAACGGTAACAGCAATTAAAATTGAAGCCGCTACGGAAAAGGTGATGGTGAGAATTAACTCATTGAATAGTAGTGCGATAAAACCACCAATCAGCAGAAATGGTAATACTGCTACCAAGTTCGTACTAGTAGAAGCAATTAAAGCTGATTCTACTTCTTGGCTACTCTTTTCTGCTTGAGAAATTAATTGTTGCGAATTTAAGCGGCTTTTATTATCCTTACCGGGAGTCATCCCAGCACCCTCGGCGATGTTCTCCAACATGACGATGGAGTTGTCTACCACAATACCCACACCCAGCGCCAAACCACCCAAACTAAAAACGTTGATAGATAAGCCAAATAATCCCATAAAGATGATAGCAGCGAGGGTTGCTAAGGGGATGGCGAGGACAATGATAAAAGTTTGTCGGAGAGAACCAAGAAATAACAGAACTGCGATCGCTGCTAGTGCAGTACCGATCAACCCAGAACTGGTAACATTCGAGATAGAGTTACGAATAAATCGTGACTCATCTAAGGTAGGCGTAAGAATTGTTCCTTCAGGAATTAGACCGGATTTTCGCAGTTCTTCCAAACGTTTTTTTACACCCTCGACAACGTTGATGGTGTTTGCATCCGGCTGCTTTTGAATGCTGACTTTTACAGCTTCTTTCCCGTTGAGTAAGACGTACACTCGTTGCTGTTCTGAGCCATCAATGACTTCGGCGAAGTCGCGCAAATAAACGCGACGGTTGGGAGTAGTGGAAGTGGATGTAGGGGTAGATGACGTAGATGAGGAAGTTGGGGAAGAAACTTCAAAAGAAAGATTGCTGATTTCATTGGCATCTTGGAACCGCCCGACGGTACGGGTTAACGGTTCAGCATTCTGCCCTAAAATCCGACCGCCAGAAATATCTATGTTGCGATCTCTAAGTTCATCTAGCACATCGGTTAAGCCTACACCCAAAGCTTGTAACCGATTCAAATCAATATTGACCCTAACTTCTTCTAGAACTCCTCCCGATATGTCTACGCCTGCAACTCCAGATACAACACTTAGTTCGCGGGCTAGTTCTTCTTCGGCAAAAACGCGCAAATCCACGCCTTCGAGGGAAGGTGAAGTTAATGCCAATTCGTAAACGGGTAACTGGGAAGGATCAACTTTAAATAAGCGCGGTTCTTCGATGGTTTCTGGTAATGTGCTTCTAGCCCTGTTAAAAGCAGCCGTAGCATCATTTAAAGCTTGGTCAATATTGCCGCCTGGTTGAAAGTACAGATCCAAATTTATCCGTCCCTCACGAGTTTGAGAAAAAATCTGGATCACGCCCTCGGTAGCACTAAAGGCTTCTTCCAGAGGTCTTGTGACTTCATCAACTGCTACCTCCGGGGAGATTCCAGGCGCTTGTATTCGCACACCAATCCGAGGGTAAGTAATTGATGGTAGTAAATCAACTGGTAACTTGGCGACAAAAAAGACACCCATCACTATGACTGCTAGCGTCAGCATCAGTGTCCCGATGTGTTGGCGGATTGATGTGGCACTGATACTAAATCCGCCACTTTTGTTTACTTCTTGCATTACCGTCCCTTCACTTCAATTAAAAAGGCAAAATGAAAAATTCTCAAAATTTTGAATTTTTAACAAACAGAATTCAGGAGTCAGAATTCAGGAGTCAGAATTCAGGAGTCAGAATTCAGGAGTCAGAATTAAGAACTTAATTGTCTGTGACTGGGCGGATAGCGCAGCGTCTCGTAGAGAGAATCTTAATTCTGACTTTTTCTTCAATTTCCTTTAGGGACTGCCTCTGCTTTTTCAGAAAGAATCGATAAACGTACAGCGTCTCCATCTTTTAATGGTTGACCACTGCGAACAACATAGCGTTCTCCCGATTGCAAGCCAGATAAAATTTCTACTTTGCCATCGGCTCTTTTTCCTAATGTGACAGCACGCGCTGAGACTTTCGCATTGCCTTCTGTGCCTTTGACCACAAATAACGTCCCAGCAGGGTTTTCTGCCCCGGCGGTATTAGCTGCGTTGGGCAAAGGAGACGACTGTTGGTTCTTATCTGTAGTCTTGGAGTTATTACTGCGTGCTTGTTTCTGGATAGCTGTTTGTGGCACTACTACGCGCTGTTGAGTCTGGTTTTCAAAGTTGACTCGCGCCAGGAGTCCACTGCCAATTTTGCCTTGAGCGTTGGGAATCACGACTTCTACAGGTATTAAGCGAGCAGTAGCATCGGCGGCTGGAGAAATGCGCGTAACTCTCCCAATTAATGTTTCGTTGGGGAAGGCATCTAAGCGCACTTGTACAGACTGTCCAACCTGAATTTGCGCTAGTTCTAATTCGGAAACTTGCACAACAACTTTTATACGATTAAAATCGCCAATTTTGATGACTTCATTACCTGCTTGCAGCAGATTGCCCGGTTCTGTCACCTTTTCTGTAACTATGCCAGTTATGGGAGATGTCAAGCGGGCGTAAGACCTACGTTCTTTGACTTGGGCAACCAATGCCTGCTGGGCCAAGACTCTACCTTGGGCGGCGGCAACGGCTTGCTGTTCTGTACGGACTTGCTCTTGGGCTGCCCGCAATGCTTGGGCTGCTGTTTGCGCCTGGGTACGTGCTTGTTGGGCAGTTTGTTCTGCGATCGCTCCGGCTTGGAACAACCTCTGTTGCCGTTCTGAATCTGCCTGAGCTTGCACAACCTCTAATCGCGCTCGTTCAACGTCTGCGCGAGCATTGCTTACCTGATTGGTTGCCCTAGCTACTTCTGATTTCAGGGCTGCTAGTTCTGCCTCAGCTTGCTTTAATTCGGTCGAAAGTATAGCATCATCCAACTGCCCAACGTTTTGCCCTTGCTTTACTGTATCGCCCACATCAAGGTTCAAGGTTAACAAGCGGCCTTCTACTTGCGATCGCAGTGATACAATCCGAAAAGGTGTTGTATTACCTGTGTACTCTAGTTGTTTTTGCAGCGTCTCAGTTCGAGCGATCGCCACATCTACAGGTGTTTCCCGACTACCTTCCCGACTACCAGGACTCTGAGATTGTGCCTCGGCTGATTCTTTAGGCGAGGAGCCGCAACTTGCCATCAGCAATCCGATACCGACCAAACAGGGAATTAATAAACTTCTTACATAAGTGGAGGAAAAAAAGTAAGTGGAGGAAAAAAAGTAATTTCCGCCTTTCCTTCCATCAGTTGTACAAGTACTGTTTGCAAGAAGTCTACTCTTTAAATCTGCGTAGGCGCAACCCGCCGCAGGCATCGCTACCTCAGTCTTCACAACTGAATCTAACTGGATATCAATTAGTTGATTAGCGACTACGGGATCTTCCATTTCCACCTGTTTGTGCGGCTTATTTTTATCCAAAATCATTCATTTATCTCCTATTTGGGAGCTTTTGGGGTTAAAAAGCCGTGTTTTACCAAGCAATTTTGATAGATATAATTAACAAAAAACGGTGAGAATGAATAAGCTGTCTGACAGTAATTTTTGGTATCAAAAACTACTGTTTTCCCACAAAAATCGAACACTTCTCACCGCTCTACTTCTGACGCAGAGGTAGATTAATCTTCTTGCAGTTAACAAATTATAAACTTAGTATAAATATTTTGTCAGTTTTCTAGAATCTACCCATAGGAGAAATCTGGCTTTTTCTAAAGATATGATTTTTTCTCCTTATCACTATTTTAGCGGAATTACAATATTTTTATTTTTTTTACATATTTATGCATCCTAGCATAAATGCGAGTATTTGCTGGTGTATCCTGGTTCATTAAGAATATTAAAGATTTATTACTTTATTGTGTCTATAATGTAGTGGAAAACACTATTTCTTCTTACCCCCCTTGCGTAATATGGCAAGAAACAGGGCGATAAGTACCATAGCGACAACAGGTAAGAATGAACTTTTTTACCAAAAATATACTTGCATTAGGTGAGGAAGGTAAGACGTGACATCTTTGTTCAAAATTGCACAAACTACTGATGAATCCGAGATTTCGGAGTTTTTCCAAGAATCAGTCGGTAAGTGGCGATCGCAACGACGGTACTACACCCTACCGAAGGGAGAAACTAAGGAGATAGAAAGTATAGTTACAATTAATTTTCTAGAGCAGGGCTGTGATGAACTGCAAAAACTAGCTCAGATGCACGATTTGTCTGATGCAGGCAGCTTAATCTGTGGTGCAGTAGTTGTTTGGGAAAGTACGGATGTATTGAAGACAAAGAAAGAATCGCAAGGTTCAACAATATTTGGAGTGAAGGGAAGTACCTTGTACCGCGATCGCGGTTTTGCTATATCCAAACCAGTCACCGCCCAGTATTATTTCTCCAACCCCAAAACACTGTGTTTGCGAACCGAATACAACGGTTCGGTGTTTGAAGAAGAGTTAAAGCTAATTGGCAGTCAATACCGCACCAGGCAGACTATTATCTCTCGTGCTGGTGAGCAGTTGATGATTGGTCAATATTTAGAAAATAGAATAGATTAGCTTATCGGGTGGGTGTAGCTGGCGGCTATAGCCTTACCCGTTTTGGAACTACCCAGCATTTAGCTATCAAGTGGCAATATAACTTTTTATAACAGTTTTTCCAACTTTCCCCCAGAAAGTAAATTGCCATGTAACAATTGGGAGTGAAATGAGAATTAATTCGGCGACAGTGTTTGATTTTAGTATTGACAGGCTTTTCCCTTTTGGTATTACAGACTTCTCTCCGAAATCTAAATCTCTACAAACTTATGATTTTGGAGACATTTGATGTCAATTTACGTTGGTAACCTCTCCTATGATGTTACACAAGATGCGCTGAGTACTGTTTTTGCAGAATATGGTTCTGTAAAGCGTGTCCAGCTACCTACTGACCGTGAAACAGGCCGTTTACGCGGCTTTGCTTTTGTGGAAATGAGTTCAGAAGACGAAGAAACCAAAGCCATTGAAGCCCTTGATGGTGCTGAATGGCTGGGTCGTGACCTTAAAGTAAATAAGGCCAAGCCCAGAGAAGACAGAGGTGGTTCCTTTGGTGGTGGTAATCGCGGTGGCGGTGGCGGCGGCTACAACCGTGGTGGTGGCGGCGGCGGCCGCTACTAAGCTAAATAGGCGAAAGTTATTTAGTTGAATATAAAAAAGGCTCAGGCAGAAATGCTTGAGCCTTTTTTATAAAAAACTTTACTTCTGGGACTGACAAAAATAAATTATCCAAAATTATTTGTACATTTGTCGGTTAGCACAGCTGTGCTAACTAACAATGGAATGTTTTTTAAGAGTACTCCAAGTAAAAAAATGCTCAATTGTCATTGCGAGCGAAGCGAAGCAATCCCAGCCCTTGCGATTGCTTCGCTTCGCTCGCAATGACGGGTTTTGGATCATTTATTTTGTGGAACACTCTAACTGGAAGTCCCTCTAATTTCGCACTAAATAATTTGACCTATTTATCGAACAGAATTCAGAAGTCAGGAGTCAGAATTCAGCAATGTTTTCTGCATGACTGGCGGATGAATTAATTGGGTTTAAGACCCCCACTAAATTGAAAATTTGGTGGTCTTCAATCCTGCGTCGGTCTGAATCCCCGATTGATTGATTCTGACCCCTGAATTCTGACTTCTGAATTCTTCTTCAATTATTAGTTCTTTAACCCGATCGCGTGGTAAGCCTAACTCCTGACTAAGAGCAGTTTCAAGTTTGCTTATATCTGTTATTGGAAATTCAAATAGGATCGTTGTGATAACTGAGTTGTTTGTTCTAACGTTCACCCGTGAAATTCCTTTTTGGGGGAGAATTTCCACTTTGATCGCGACTATCCTTTTCATAATCTGTCGTGCCGATTGGGTATCTGCTAGCAGATATTTTTTAGTGGTGTTAGAGCGACTTAAAATCCGATCTCCTACAAACCCGCTCCCCAGCCAAAAAACTAACCCAATCAACGGCAAGGAGAACCAAAACACAAAGCCTAACGATCGCAACACTTGAAAAAGTTGAAGTTGCTGCATGGGGTTAAGTGTTTACTGTCACTTTTGCGTCATCCTTTTATCTTAATCTTAAAATTAAAAAGAAAAATGACGGCAACCTGAGCAAATGGGATGTTAATCTTACTAGTCGAAGATGACCAATCGCAGTTAGAGCCACTGCGGGCAGCCTTATTAAAAGTTGGGCATACAGTCGATGCGATCGCTGATGGGGAAACAGCACAGTGGTTTGCCTTTCGCAAAGATTATGACTTGCTGATTCTAGATTGGATGTTGCCTAAAGTGAGCGGCGTAGAATTGTGTCAAGTATATCGACGGGCCGGTAAGCTGACTCCTGTATTGATACTCACAGCGAAAGATACGGTTTTAGATAAAGTAATGGGTTTAGATGCTGGAGCCGATGATTACTTAGTAAAGCCTGTGGATGTTCTAGAGTTCTTGGCACGAGTCCGGGCACTAGGACGGCGATCGCCTATGTGGCAAGGAGATATACTGAGTTTGGGTGATTTGCAACTTCATTTATCCAATTTGACGCTCGAACTTGGTTCCTTGACAACTCAACTTTCTAGCCGTGAGTTTCAATTGATGGAGTATTTGATGCGTCATCCCCGCCAGATTTTATCTCATAACCAGATTGAGCAAGCCCTTTGGAGTTGCGGAGAGGAACCAGAAAGTAATGCAGTTACTACCTTGGTTCGCCGCTTGCGCCAACGCCTACAGATCATTGGTATCAAAGATTGGATTGAAACTGTGCATCGTATGGGGTATCGAATCAATCCACCAAGTTTGTAATCGGGGGCAGGGGGCGGGGGGCAGGGAGCAGGGAGCAGGGAGCAGGGAGCAGGGGGAGAATAATAATTTCCGACTAATGACTAATGACTAATGACTAATGACTAATGACAATGACTAATGTTTGATCGTAGCCGTCGTAATCTCGCTCACTGGTTCGCCCTGTCGATGGGTGGAATTTTGTTTGCTTTTGCAGGGGTGGGCTATTGTCTGAGTGTAGAGGAACAATTGCGGGTTTTTGACGACGAACTCTTTTCACAAAGTAAAGCTTTTGCGGCCAAAACCCAATACTCACTTTATCAAAGTCGATGGCAAAATCAGCGCGGTCAGACTCCTGTAGAAAGCGGTGTATCGCTGAACGGCGGGCTAATGTACGCGCGATGGTACAACTCTGATAAACAACTTTTGCAATATATCGGTTCATCGGGTAACAACCAGTTGACAGCAGAACCAGGATTTCAAACGCTACAACTACCACCAGGTACTGAATATTTGATCACAACCTGGGTTCGCCAAGTCACAATTCCTATTGTTGAAGATAAACGGCTCATTGGCTACTTCCAAGCAGCAGTGCCGATGAACTCTCTACACGTTAACTTGAACCAAGCTCGCTTGTTTTTAACTTTCGGGGTTCCCGTGACCTTTGGTGTAATTGGTATTACAGGTTGGTTCTTGGGAGAATTGGCAATGCGACCAAGCCTGCGTGCTTATCAGCAATTGCAGCGATTTACAGCCGATGCTTCTCATGAACTACGTACACCTGTTGCTACAGTATTGAGCAATGCCCAAGTTGCCCTGATGCCCCCCGAAGATCCCCTTGAGCAAAGATTACGGTTGCAAAATATCGCTCAAACTGCTAAGTCCATGAGTACGCTAATCAACGATTTACTTTTTTTGTCGCGTCATGATGGTTCGCTTGCAGAAACTGTATTAAAATCAGTGGATTTGTGTGAGATATTGCGATCGCTTGCTCAGGAGTTCGCAGCCCTTGCCCCCGCCCAAAGTCTCACTTTCAATGCTCACCTTCCAGAGCATCCCATTATCTTAAAAGCCGATGCTAATCTGCTCAAACAAGCTGTAATTAATCTACTGACTAATGCCTTCAAGTACACACCAGCCAATGGTAAGGTACAGTTACATCTTTTTACCCAGTCTCACTGGGCGGTAATTCAGATTAAAGACAACGGGATTGGGATTCCATCCAGTGATTTGCCACACATATTTGATCGTTTTTATCGTGTAGATACTGTCCGATCTCGGAAAACAGGCGGCTTTGGACTCGGACTTGCGATCGCTCAACAAATTGTCCAAAGATATGGAGGGCAAATTACTGTAAATAGTATATTAGGTCAAGGTTCCACCTTTCAGATTAACCTTCCCCTCAAGCTGTCAATCTGAGGATGTATGTTGAGACTAACCGCTAATTACTGCGATCGCATCAATTTCTACCAACACATCTTTAGGTAAGCGCGATACCTGCACGCAAGCTCGTGCTGGGGCTGTATCTTCCGGGAAATATTTAGCATAAATGGCATTCACCGCCGCAAAATCATTCATATCAGCTAAAAATACAGTGGTTTTCACCACATCTTGAAAAGTCGCCCCGGCTGCTGTGAGAATGGCTTCAAGGTTAGCTAATACCTGCTCAGTTTGTTTTTTGACATCATCAGTGTAGACGACATCACCAAGGCGGGGATCGATGGCAATTTGTCCAGCGATGAATAGAAATTGACCTGAAGCTGCGATCGCTTGATTATAAGGGCCGACTGGTGCGGGTGCGTTATCAGTATTAATTACTTTACGAGTCATAGATATTACTTTCTCTAACGATGTTTCCTGTTTACCGATTTCTAGCTGAGAAGCGATCGGTTTGTAGACTTCTCCATCTGGCATTATCGCACCAGTTAGGTCAGCATCTTTAAAGGTTGCCCCATAGATATTTGCTCCAGTTAAATCTACCTTCTTCAGCTTTGCCTCTTTCAGATTCGCGTTGATCAAATCTACTTTTTGTAGTTCTGCTTTCTCTAAATTTGTCCCCTCAAGGCAGGCTTTTCTGAAATTTACACCTATGAGATTTGCTGCACCTAGATCAGCCTGAGTCAGATTCATACCTGACAAATCCTTTTGAGATAAATTAACACCCCGAATTTTAGCTCCCTGCAAATTAGCACCTTTGAGTATCACTTGGGCTAAGTTTGCTTGGCTCAAATCAGCTGCAAACAAGTTAGCTCTACTTAAATCAGCACTAGTAAGGTTAGCTCTAACGACTTTTGCTTCATTTAAGGATGCGTCAGTTAAGTTTGCAGAATTGAGTATCGCATCACTCAAGTTGGCGTTATCTAGATTGGCATTACTAAAGTTAGCGCTACTCAAGGTTGCTTTACTCAAGTTGGCATTATCTAAATTAGCGCTACTAAAGTTAGCGCTACTTAGTTTTGCTCCACTCAAGTCAGCACTACTTAGGTCTGCCCAACTCAAATTTAAACTAGAACTTTCGCCCAACTCACTCAAATTTGCACCTGTTAGAGAAGCTCTAGTGAAGTTTGCATTTTGAAGTAATGCTTTACTCAGATTTGCATCATTTAAATCTACACCCGTCAAATCTGCACCTTTTAGGTCTATTCCACTTAGATTTGCATATTTCAGGTCTACTCCTCTAAGATTCTCGTTGTGAAATTGCCTTTGTCCTTCGGCGTATTTCTCTAACAGTGTCTCAGCATCCATAATTCACCTTTAAATACCACTGACACAGTATAATCACAAAAACTTTGTGTCACAGGTATTCTTCTCTTTTCTTCCTTCGCGTCCTTTGCGCCTTCGCGGTTCGTCCCTCTTATACCATTTCAGAAAAAATCTGATACAGGTGCAACCCCTAAAAGCTTTGTTGCATCTAAGTTTCTTAATTGCGAATTGCGAATTGCGAATTGCGAATTGGTATTACCCCAACCTCGGACGTATCCCATAATGCCGATATCGCCAATAATCGCGCAAAATGCGATCGTGGTCAAAACATAAATTACCAGGCACACACCAATACTCAAAAATACCTACACTTTTGGCATCATCCCCAGCTTTTGGTTCTCCCGTAGCTGTTGCTAAAAACACAATGCTAATCGTATGCTGACGGGGATCGCGATTGGGATCAGAATATACCAGTAATTGTTCAACCAACTCCACCTGCAAACCAGTTTCTTCCTCAGCTTCCCGCCGCGCCGCCACTTCCACGGCTTCCCCATAATCTACAAACCCACCAGGAATAGCCCAACCTAAAGGTAGATTATGTCTTTCAATTAACACTATTGGCCGATGAGGTCGATCTACTAGTTCAATGATGATATCAACTGTTGGTGCAGGATTTCGGTAAGTCATATTTATGAGTCATTGGTCATTGGTCATTGGTCATTGGTCATAAGTCATTAGTTATTCACAAAGGACAAATGACAAAGGACAAATGACAATCAAAATGAGTTTACTTGATTTACCGTGCAAATACTGTTCCGTGATAAATTCGATGCGTTGGCTTTGCCACTGCCCCTTGGGCAATCGCGTAGCGTGTGCATCAGACAATTGCTCCCTCTTATAATTCAGGTTACTTATGCCTTTTCCTAGATCCAGTGGTATTTTGCTGCATCCTACTTCCTTTCCCAGTCGATTTGGCGTTGGAGATTTAGGCTTAGAAGCCTATCGCTTCATCGATTTTCTTAAAGATACCCATCAACAATATTGGCAAGTTTTACCTCTGGGCCCCACTGGATACGGTAATTCCCCGTATATGTGCTACTCGGCAATGGCGGGAAATCCTCTACTAATCAGCCCAGAAAAACTGCGCGATGAGGGTTTACTAACAGAAGAAGACTTTGCTAATTTACCTGGATTTCCGGTAGAAAAGGTAGACTTTGACCAGGTTGTGCCGATTAAAATTGGGCTGCTGAAAAAAGCCTGTGAAAACTTCAAAACCAATGCTACACACATCCAAAAAAATGAGTTTGCAGGTTTTTGTGATAGTAAAGGCTACTGGCTAAATAATTACGCTTTATTTATGGCGTTGAAAGATGCCCATGATGGTGCAAGCTGGCATACATGGGAGCCAGAATTTGTCAAGCGCAAACCCGAAGCATTAGCTGAAGTAGAAGATCGCCTCAACGAAGATATTTTCTATTACAAGTTTGTCCAATTTGAGTTTTTCCGGCAGTGGTCAGAGCTGAAAAACTACGCCAATATGCGCGGTATTGACATTATTGGCGATATCCCGATTTACGTATCTCACGATAGTGCTGACGTATGGGCGCATCCCGACATCTTTTGTTTAGATGAAGAGACTGGAGTTGCTGCTCAAATGGCAGGAGTCCCACCAGACTACTTTAGCGCCACCGGTCAATTGTGGGGCAACCCGGTTTATAACTGGGAAGAATTGCAAAAACAAGACTTTAAATGGTGGGTACAGCGCTTTGAAGCAATGCTGGATTATGTAGATATAATTCGCATTGACCACTTCCGGGGCTTCGAGGCATATTGGTCAGTATCCCAAGGCGAAGAAACTGCCATGAATGGGAAATGGGTGGAAGCGCCTGGAGACGCTTTTTTTGAAGCGATTAGACAAAAATTAGGTAAGCTACCTGTTTTGGCGGAAGATTTGGGAGTAATTACGCCACAAGTTGAAGCGCTGCGAGATAAGTATGAATTTCCGGGGATGAAGGTTTTACAGTTTGCCTTTGGTTCTGATCCCGGTAATCCATTCTTACCATTCAATTACCCGCGAAATGCTGTAGTTTATACTGGCACTCACGATAATGATACAACTGTAGGCTGGTTTAATTCAGCCAGCGACTACGAAAAGCAAAATCTGTCGCTTTATTTAGGTTGTATTAGTCCTGAAGGCATTCACTGGGATTTAATTCGATTAGCTTTGAGTTCCATCGCTAATCAAGCGATTATTCCCTTACAAGATGTTTTGGGATTAGGGAACGAAGCACGCATGAATTTTCCTAGTATTGCTGAGGGTAACTGGGAGTGGCGCTATCAAGCAGGAGCGTTAAGAGAAGAATTAGGCGATCGCTTGAAAGTTCTTACCAGACTTAATGGACGCGCCCCACAAGCCCAGTAAGGATTAGGGGAGAGGGGAGCAGGGGGCAGGGAGCAGGGGGCAGGGAGCAGGGAGCAGGGGAGGAACTACCGATTATATTGAGCCAATTCCCAATTCCCAATTCCCAATTCCCATATTTCAAAACTTAGGCTTGGCAGCAATCCTAACTTCTTCTGCTTTCCCTGGCTCTCCCATTTCCTTGGCTTTCTCTTGATTGACGCTCATCAATACACCGCCTGCATTATCAGTTTTCACTGTCAGTTGCTCTTGAGCTTTCCAAATCCGGTGAGTTCCTTCTGGAAGAATACCTTCAAACTCGGTTTTGCCATCGGCTACTACGCGAATCCAGGATGACGCTTTCAAAGTAACACCAATCTGTACAACTTTTCCCTCTTGGATGCCGCTAAGGGTATGGTTGACAGGTTGAACTTTTAGCGAATTTTTTGGTTGGATTGGTTCTGGTTTAACAATAGACTTTTGCTTTGGGTATAGTTGGTTTTGGCTATTACTTGCTTGTAGTACCGCGTTATTTAATAACTGAGATAAGCCATTTACAGAGCATACAATTAGCAATATGTAAAGAAAGTAAAGATGAATCGGACGTAGTTGATTAATGGGTGAAGTATTCCCCATTCCTTGGGGGTTCACTTGTGCAGAACTAATCGGAAAAGTGCCAGAAAATTCTATTCCATTCAAGCCTAGTGCATCAGCAAATTGCCTAATTAAACCCTGAATATAAACTGGTTCTGGCAGATCGTTTAAATTACCTTCTTCGATCGCCTGCAATAATCGTTGAGGAATTCTGGTTAATACAACCACTTGCTCTAGAGATAGACCCTGTTCTTGACGCAACGCCCAAAGTTGAGCGCCCAATTCTGCCAACTTTTCGGTTCGTTGTTGCTCTAATGAAAGTGATGGCTGGTGATTATTCTTTTTTCTTAGCCATTTCATGCCTACTGACACTCCTTAACTCCACTGAATCAATAATTAGGTTGCGTTATCTGATCTTGCAAAAAGCGAATTTCACGAGCATTGAGGGAACGATATTTACCCTCTGACAATAAGGGTTGTTTTGGAGTTTGTAATTGAATTGGGCCGATAGCAGTTCGATGCAGCTTAATTACTGGATATCCTAACTGTTGAGCTATCCGGCGAATTTGGCGATTTCTTCCCTCCTGCAAGACAATTTCTAAAAAGCTTTGATCGGCACGATGTTCCATTAAACGTACCTTCGCGGCTCTGGTTTTCCTCCCCTCCAACACCACACCCTCGCGCCACATTTGCAGTACCGATTCTGGTGGATGTCCTTTGACCAAAACATGATATGTCTTGGAAATGCTGTGGCGGGGATGGGTTAGTCCAAATGTCAGATTTCCGTCATTTGTCAGGATTAATGCTCCTGTAGAATCTGCATCTAAACGCCCAACTGGGTGAATCCCTGAACCCTCCCGTAATTCTTTCGGTAGTAGATCCAGGACTGTTGTTCTTCCGTGAGGATCGTCGCAAGTCGAAACCACTCCTGCTGGTTTGTGCAGCAATAGATATATTAAAGCCGGACGCTGCTTTTCAGATACAGTTTTACCATCAATTGCGATCGCATCTTTTTGGGGATCAACTTTTTGACCTAAATGTGCCAATACTCCATTAATTTGCACCCGTGAGTGCTTAATCATTTCTTCAGCTTCACGACGTGAGGCGATACCCCATTGAGCGAGAATTTTTTGTACCCTTTCCTCCATTTCGACTTGTTGATTTACTGTTAACAATTAAATGATATTTGCATTTTGTAGCGAGTAGGCATAAATGTTACATTTAAGACTTGTTTAATTTCTGTCCGGTTGTTGAACAAATACCCATAAACAGATTGTTTAGATGCCAGAGCAAAATTCCCAAACAACAAATGCCAATAAAATCCGCATAATTACGCAGGTACTTACAAAGGCCCTTAAGCTCTGGTTAAGAGCGCAAGTGAGCCAAATATCAGAATTAGAAGTGGAGATTAAAACAAGCGATCGCCAACTTCTCTCTGGACGTATCCCCTTGGTATCTATTTTTGCTACTCATGCAGTTTATCAAGGTCTCCTAATTACACAACTTCAATTAACGGCAGAAAATATTCAGATAAATATTGGTTCTGTACTTAGGGGTAAGCCGCTAAAATTGCTAGAAACAGTACCTGTGGTTGGCGAGTTGATCGTAGATGAGAAGGATCTGAATGCTTCTCTCTCATCTGACTTATTATCAACTGCTTTGAGCGATTTGCTGGTTAAAGTTTTACCAACACATTTCTCAAAGTCACAACAAATTAATTGGCAAGAAATTATTCTTGATAACAACCAAATTATACTGCGAGGTACGAAACTAACCAATAGTGAAATATCACCTCTAGAGATTTGTCTCAGCTTACAGCTACTCAGTGGGCATGAGTTACAAGTATCAGATATAAAAATCAAACCCGAACAAAGAGATATATTAGAAGGCGATCGCCAGTACAATCTGGATCTTGGCTCAGATGTCGATATCCAAGAACTAACGTTGATCCCAGGTAAGCTGGTGTGTCAGGGGCGGATTAACGTTAATCCTTGATGATTAGAAATTAAAAAATGCTAATAATTTTAAATCATATAACGGCTCTCAGCTGATCAGAGGTTATTTGAAAAGTTTAAGGTGAATAGAATTTGCTACTACACAAACGAAGTCCACCTCTGTGGACTAAGAGAAAATCAATGATTTTAACCCACGGAGGTGGGTTTTGACTGTGTAGCCGCGACTTCTAGTCGCCTGAGTAATAAATTAGACTTTTCAAACACCCTCTGAGAGAGCAGGCGGACAATCCTGCGCTTCGTTGCGATCGCGCCTTGGAATTCTATTCCAAGGCGGGATGTATTACTGAAAACCGTTAGAGTAGCGGCAACAGTAGTGTTACAAAATAATAAACCAAAGGTGCTGTGAAAATATAACTATCAGTACGGTCTAAAATACCACCATGACCAGGGATTAATTGTCCAGAATCTTTAACCCCAGCATCCCGCTTCAGCATAGACTCGGTAAGATCCCCCAAAAGACTCGCAATGCCAATGAGCAAACCCAATGCTAAACCAGTGAAGAGGGATCTGGGTAAGTGGAGAAAATAGGCCCCTGCTATAGCTACAGCAACACTTGAAGTAATGCCAAATACAGCACCTTCTACAGTTTTTTTCGGGCTAATGTCAGACAGACGGGTTTTCCCAAAGAATTTGCCAATGGTGTAAGCGCCAATATCGGCTGCCCAGATACACAAAAAAGTCAGTATTGTTGCTGTAAAACCTTGCGGTAAGGAAGCAGAATTTGCTTTTTCCCAGAAATCTGTCCAGGTTGTAGGCCAGTAACCTCCTAAAGGAAGATTGCTAAAAACGGCACTATCAATTGCTCGTAATCGCACCCAGTAACTTGGCAAATAACCTACGTAAAACAGCCCCATTATAGAAGCGGAAACATCAGCGATCGTGGCAAATTTTGGCTGAAATAACAGGTAAAAACAAATAAATGTGCCAGCCAAGGGCATCACAGCGTCAGCTAAACTGCCATCAATGGTACAAATCACTAGCAAAACTAGGCTGACAACCATAGTGGTTTTAGCGGCGGGAGCGATGCCTCTGGATCGCACCAAATTAAAATATTCCTGTTGACCCAAAAAGATGACGATCGCAAACATGATGGTAAAATACCAACCACCCAAAAGGGTAACAGAGAGAGCAAGAGCGATCGCAACAATTCCACTAACAATCCGAGACCAAGGCATAGAAGTATTTTGGATTTAGTCTAGTTTCTCACCACTGAGGATAAAAATGGGGTCAACGGCGGTAAAGGTTTGAGAAAAGCCGCGCGTCTCTAAGCGGTTAACCGCAGACTGCACTACTTCGATATTTCTAGCCCTTAACAGAGAAAAACTTTGAGAAATAGCATACAGACTTTCTAGATTAGCAGCTGTGGCTACAACCCGACCGGATGGTGGCAAATAATGCCATGCTGCTTGCAAAATTTCCTGGATGGGTCTTCCTCCCTCAATACAAACGCGGTGAGGAGCAACTTTCAGGTCATGTAAACACTCTGGGGCGCTACCTTCAATTACTTCGACGTTTTTCACCTCAAAGCGATCGCAGTTACGCTTGATCAGATTAGCTACTTCTTCATCCCTTTCTATAGCGATAATCTGACCCTTTGGACACAATAACCCCACCTCTACGGGAATTGTACCTGTCCCTGCCCCAATATCCCACAACACAGAATCTGATTTTAGTCGCAGTTGGGCAATTAACAATAATCGAACTTCTCGCTGGCTCAAGGGAATTCCTGGTAAATGCTCGAACAATTCATCTGGAATACCAGGGGTAATATAAGGCCAAAGTTGGGAGGGCATAGAATTACACAATTATACTAAAAATATAGATTTGCCAAAATTAAAAGTCATAAGCTATTAAAACTTTTCAAACGTAGCATTATAAGAAACCATAATGATTGGCGAAATATTAAGCGATCGCTATGAAGTTCAGCAGCTATTAGGAAAAAAAGCAGGGCGGCGGACACTTGTAGCTCGTGATTTGAATACTCAGGAATTAGTCGTTATCAAGTTACTCTCTTTTGGCAGTGATTTTGAATGGGATTCACTCAAGCTGTTTGAGCGAGAAGCTGAAACTCTAAAATCTTTGTCCCATCCCTCAATACCTCAATATTTAGACTATTTTGAGGTAAATTCACCGACTATCAAAGGATTTGCCCTAGTACAAACTTATATAAGAGCAAAAACTTTAGAGCAATACTGCGAATCTGGGCGGACTTTTACCGAAGCAGAAATCAAACAGATAGCCAAAGCCCTTTTAGAAATTCTCATTTATTTACATGGGTTATATCCGCCTGTTATCCACCGTGATCTTAAGCCTAGCAATATTTTATTGGGAGAGCGTTCAGGTAACAGTGTTGGTCAAGTTTACCTAATTGATTTTGGTTCGGTGCAAACTGTCCTCGCTACTGAAGGTGGAACTAGGACTGTGGTGGGAAGCTATGGCTATATGCCGCAGGAGCAATTTGGCGGACGCACGGTTCCGGCTTCTGATCTTTATAGCTTAGGTGCAACTTTAATTTATTTAGTAACGGGTACTCATCCAGCCGATTTACCCCAAAAGGATTTTCGGATTCAGTTTGAACAAGTGGCTGATGTCAGTCCTAGATTGACTCGCTGGTTGAAGTCAATGACTGAACCCAGTTTAGAACGACGTTTCAATTCTGCTCCTGGTGCGATCGCAGCTCTAGAGAAACCACAAACGACATTATCTGCTTTGGTTATGAGCAAACCAGACGGGAGTAAGATTCAATTAACTAAAAATGAGGATTCTTTAAAAATTATCGTTCCACCATCTGGTTTCCATCCATCAATAGTACTCACAGGTGTATTTGCGATCGCTTGGAATTCATTTATCCTGGTTTGGACAATTGGCGCTCTTTCGGCCCCTTTTCCTGTCAACATCCCCTTTGCTTTGTTTTCACTTCCCTTTTGGGGTGCTGGCTTTCTGATGGTGTATAAATTTATCTTTAGTTTGTTTGGACGCATCTGCTTACGCCTGAATCCCAAAGAAATTGCCCTAACCTGGGAGTTGTTTGCTTGGAAATTTTATCGTCCCCGTGCATCAGCAAGGCAAAGTGTTACTAAGTTGGTTTACATTCCCAAACATTTTACTAAAGATTCTGAAGGCGCTAGGATTGCCGTTCCAGCACAATTGGATATTTGGGTAGGAGTAAAAAAATATCAACTTGGTGGTGTTATTCAATCTGAAGCAGAACTGGAATGGTTAGCTCATGAATTAAGCGATTGGTTAGGTTTGCCAATTACCAATCCAATGGGAAGTTAGTTCTGACTTTTCACGTCATGTGGAAAAGTCCACGTAAAATCTAACTTCCAAACCAAGAATTCAAAGTCTCTCTCCTCGCAGGAGAGAGATTTAGAGAGAGGTTTTCCAGATACCGTGAAAAGTTAGAAGTTAGTTAAGTTAGCGATCGCTTTGTTGATGTCTCGACCAAACTCAATATAGAACACAAGTACTACTACAAATCTAGATACTTGGCACATTGCCCTATTCATCCAGCAAATTGCTCAAAAAAATAGCTAACAGTTGGAAAACTTATGCTTTTATGGATAATACTGTCTTTATACGTACAAATGTACTAAAAAAGTTTAGATGAGACTTAATTGTAACCCTTACTACGAAACAAAATTTGGTGCTGCTTATTTAGGAAACAGCCTAGATTTAATGACACTTATTCCCGACGAAAGTATCGACCTAATTTGCACTTCTCCACCATTTGCACTGGTTCGTAAAAAAGAATACGGAAATGTTGATGCTGATGAATATGTTGAATGGTTTAAAGATTATGCGGCACACTTTTACCGTATTCTTAAACCAACAGGCTCACTGGTGATTGATATAGGTGGCAGTTGGATTAAGGGAATGCCAGTTCGTTCTCTTTATCATTTTGAACTGGTTGTTTCTTTGTGCAAAGCAAAAGAAAAAGGTGGACTTGGATTTTATCTGGCACAAGAATTGTATTGGTATAATCCAGCAAAACTGCCCACCCCTGCTGAATGGGTAACAGTTCGCAGGGAAAGAGTTAAAGATTCGGTAAATACAATTTGGTGGCTATCAAAAGAACCGCATCCTAAAGCTAATAATAGAAGAGTTTTAAAACCTTATAGTGATGCAATGAAAAACCTTCTGAAGAATGGATATAAAGCCAAAGTTAGGCCATCAGGTCATGATATTTCGGATAAATTTGGTAAGGACAGAGGAGGAGCTATCCCCCCGAATATTATTGATGGACGTTGTAGTACGGACAAAGAAGAAATAGGACAACAAATTCTTATACAAGAAACTTTATTTGAAGATTTAGTCCAACCCGTAAATGTGATTTCTGCCTCGAATACTGCTTCTAACGATTATTACCAAAGGCGTTGCAAACAAGAAGGTTTTAAGCCACACCCGGCAAGATTTCCTCAAGCTTTACCAGAATTTGTTATCAACCTTTGTACAGAACCTGGCGATATTGTATTAGAACCCTTTGCTGGTTCTAATATGACAGGTCGAGTTGCAGAAACTTTACAGAGGCGCTGGTTAGCTTTTGATATTGATGAAAACTACCTCAGAAGCTCAAAACTGAGATTTGAAACAAATGCTCCTTTAGTTGTTGAACCTCCAGCAGATTTACCACCTATAACACCAGAAAATGTTGATCAAAACAAGTCAGTACAGTTAGGACTGTTTTAAAGAAATCGCTACAACTAATCAGATGTTTTAAGGAAAGTCCACAATGGAGTCTAATAAATTAAAAAGGTTTACTAGTACCATGAAAAGGTGGTTATCCTTGGCAGGTGTTTTTGAATGGGAATATGAAATAAATGATAACAGTCGATATATTTATTTAGCGATACCAGTATTGCTGTATATAAAAAGGAGTCAGAAGACAGAATTCAGAATTCAGAAAACTCTACCCACAAGGGGATACAGTTTTGATTACAAAAAATATTTATTTTATTTTCGCCCACCAGGGGCGAAGTTTTAACCAATATCCATCACCCACTCGTACAGAATTCATGCTGAATTCTGACTCCTGAGTTCTGAATTCTTCTCATAAAAATGCGGTATGATATTTATTTTATTTATGTCCTATTAGAAAAATAGGGCCGAGCGCTTATCAGTGGCGAAATCATCAGATTTGAGCCATCAATGTCTATATTTAATTACAGAAGCCTTAGAGGAAATTTATATGTTTGGACTAGGATTACCAGAAATGGGTGTAATTGTGATAGTGGCTATTCTAATTTTTGGCCCTAAAAAAATTCCCGAACTGGGCACTGCACTAGGCAAAACCCTACGAGGTTTTAAGGAGGAGATGAAAACTCCCAGTGATGAAACAAATCCAGAACAAGAAAAATAATAGTCAAGAGTCAAGGGTCAAAAAGTTTCTAAATACAGAATTATAGACTCTTGACTTTTCACTACAAAAGTGTATTGACTACAGAAGAGGGTGCGATTCCATTTTGAGAATCAGCGATCGCTGTAGTATTTTGTTGATGCGTCTCTTCCTTGGCTAAACCACGCAGCTTAATTAACTTAATCGCCCTAGTCACGCTTTCCGGTAAAATAACCACCAGGCTGTTATCAGGAGCCATATCTAAGCCTTTATTAATCGCTTGGGTTTCATCCAAAATTGATTCATAGCGGCTATCAGGTTTCGCCTGGGTAATGCCTTGAATAATCAACTGGGCGGCTGAACCCCGTAAACGTCCCCGTGTGTCATCATCTTCTTTGATGATGATGTAATCAAAAATCTGTGCTGCTAACTTGCCTAGAGTAACAAAATCTTCGTCGCGGCGATCGCCAGGGCCACCAATTACACCAATCCGTTGTCCTGTAGTCCAGTTCCGCACAAAGGAACCTACAGCTTCGTAACTGGCTGCGTTGTGAGCATAATCTACTAAAGCGTGGTAGTTGCCTAAATTAAATAAATTCATTCGTCCCGGCGTTTGACTAACCGAAGCCCGGAAGGTCTTCAAACCAGCACGAATCTGCTCAATTGTGACGTTTTGCACGAATGCTGCCAAACTTGCAGCTAAAGCGTTGGCAATCATAAACGGCGCACGTCCGCCCATTGTTAAAGGTATATTTTCCGCTCTTTCTATCCGGTGTGTCCAATCACCTTTAACAATTGACAAATAGCCACTTTCGTAAACTGCGGCTACTCCACCCTTTTGGATATGTTTTCGCACCAATTCCGAGTCGGGGTTCATGGTGAAGTAAGCAATATTAGCCTTGGTTTTTTCTGACATGGCGGCGACACGATGATCGTCGGCGTTCAGCACCGCGTAGCCATCAGGGAATACGGCTTCGGCTACTACACTCTTGAGGTTAGCTAACTGATCAATGGTATCGATATCGCCTATTCCTAAATGGTCGGCGGCTACATTTAATACCACTCCCACATTTGCGGCTTCAAAGCCCAATCCAGAGCGGAGAATACCACCGCGAGCCGTTTCTAGTACTGCTACTTCCACAGTAGGATCTTGGAGAATGACATGGGCGCTTTGGGGGCCTGTGTTGTCGCCAGCTTCCACTAAGTACTCACCGATATATGTTCCATCAGTAGTGGTATATCCGACTACCTTCCCAGTCTGCTTATAAATATGTGCTAGTAGTCGGGTAGTAGTGGTTTTGCCATTAGTACCAGTAATGCTGAGGATCGGAATTTGGCTAGATTGCTCGTTGGGAAAAAGCATATCCATTACTGCGCCAGCAACGTTGCGGGGAATACCCACGCTTGGAGCAACGTGCATTCGGAAGCCGGGAGCGGCGTTAACTTCAACAATCACGCCATCCACCTCCCGCAGAGGACGGCTAATATCCGTGGTGACAATATCGAGTCCGGCGATATCCAAACCGATAATCTTAACTACTCGTTGTGCCAACCAGAGATTTTCTGGGTGAATTTCATCAGTACGGTCGACGGCGCTACCACCTGTACTCAAGTTGGCTGTTGCTCTGAGATAACAAATAGTACCCTTGGGTGGAACGCTATTTAGGGTATAGCCTTGCCTTTCTAATAGTTGATAGCTGGTGCGGTCTAGTTCAATTTTGGTCAGGACGTTATCATGTCCTTCACCGCGATTTGGATCGAGGTTTGTTTCCTCAATCAATTCGGAGATGGTCGATCTACCATTGCCAATGACGTGAGCCGGCACACGTTCAGCTACTGCGACTACTTTGCCATTTACAACTAGTACCCTGTGGTCGCGTCCAACGTAATATCTTTCGACGATAATTGACCGGGAAACCTGTCTTGCAGCTTCGTAGCCAGCTTCCGCTTCTTCCCAAGTTCTGATATCAATGGTGATCCCGCGTCCATGATTGCCATCAAGTGGCTTGAGGACGATGGGATAACCGCCAACGTATTCAATAGCTTGTTCTAAATCGTCTAAGAAGTTGATTACTGTGCCTCTGGGTACTGGCGCACCAGCAGCAGCCAGGATGCGTTTAGTGGCTTCTTTGTCGCAAGCTAGTTCTACGCCCAGAATGCTGGTATTGTCAGTCATTGTGGCTTGCATCCGCTTCTGATTCACGCCGTAGCCTAGCTGAATCAAAAAGCGGGCTTCCAGAGACATCCAGGGAATACCTCTTTTTTCTGCTTCTTTGATGATTGCTTCAGTAGAAGGGCCTAAAGAAGCCTCACGGGTGAAGTCTTTCAGGTCTTGGATATCTTGCTCTAGTTCTGCCTTGGGATAACGGCCTCGATCAACGATACTCTGGCACAGCCGTACTGCGGCTCGTCCGGCGTAGCGTCCCGCTTCCTCATTCTGGTATTCAATTACTACTTGATAAATTCCGGGTGTGGCAGTCTCGCGGGTGCGACCAAAGCCAACATGCATACCAGCTAATTCCTGGAGTTCTAGGGCTACGTGTTCTACGATATGGCCGATCATCGTGCCTTCTTTGACTCGCATCAGAAAACCACCGCGACAGCCAGGGGAACAATAATGACCCTCTAGGCTCGGCAGTGCCTCAACTAGTCCTTCATAAAAGCCTGGGATTTCATTCGAGGGCGTCTCGGCAAGGGTTTCTAAATCGAGGCGCATGACGATCAGCTTGTGGCGTCGAATGCTCCAATAGTTTGGGCCGCGTAAGGTCTGGATCTTGAGGATTCTCATGGGAATAGGTAGATGGAGATTCGGAACCAAAATTCTAGTTTCTTACTGAAATTGACCGCTAAACTGTTCATTGCAAACAGTTTTTTCTTTTTACATAGTATTCTCATCATTTTTCTACAACAAGAAATAAATGTGCGGTCAACCTCTAACAGGATTTTAGATTTATGATTTTGGATTAAAAGAGACAATTAAGGTACTTGGCTCGGTAATTTTTAGATTTACGATAGTGTAGCGTCAACGAGTCATCGAGGGGTTTTTAGATTTGTTTTGCCCAGTTTCTAGCGGCATCTGCTGAAAAGCTCTTTTTTTCTAAAAACCGTCTTGAAAAGTTTGCTACACAGGCGAACCAACGCTACTTGCTACAACACGGGGAACCCGCGCAACGCAGTAGCTCCTCCTTCCAACTTTTCGCAACAAAATCCAAAATCTAAAATTTGTGGTCAACGTCAGTGTAACCTCAGATACTCTATCCCGTCAGCTGGAGATTCGGTGTACGGCAGGCAATACAGTGCGCTGGTACAGGTGAAAGCGATCGCCGTAGCTGAGGATATGGAGACGTAAATTATGTACCGTTAATGGTTCATTAGCACCAACGTGGGGTTCGTTGGTGTGGGTGGCTTCAGTGGGATCGACAATGGTGACACTGCCTTTACCCATAACTTGTAACCAACCATCACGTTCAAATACTGCACAAGTATCTTCGTCAATGCCAATACCTAAGCGATCGGGGTGAGCTGCGATCGCACTAATCAGTCGCCCCATGCGATTCCGGTTATGAAAGTGTTGGTCAACGATGACTTCAGGAATAAATCCCAAACCTGTTGCCATATCCACTAGGGAACGATTTGGTGACTCTCCACTCCCGCCGCCAGCAATCATGTGATGCCCCATCACTGCCGCTCCTGCACTCGTGCCTGCTAACGTCAGTTGCCCTGCCCTCACCCTCTGCCGAATAATTTCCATTGCTGGCGTATCTGCCAATACGCCACAGAGACGCAGCTGATCCCCTCCTGTCAAAAATACTCCGCTACAGGCTTCTAAGGATGCTTTGATTTGAGAGGCTTCACACTGTTCGCGTTCGCGGATGTCTAAAATCTCTACCTTTTGGGCACCCATTTCTTCAAAAATGCGAATGTACCGGCCACCGATAATGGCAGGCTCACGAGAGGCAGATGGAATAATTGTAATATAAGCCTTACTAGCACCAGCACGTCCAAAAAAAGTTCGTAGGATTTCGCGCCCATGAACTTTGTCTTCTGCGCCTCCGATAACCAGAACGGCGGTTTTAGTTGCTTGGGGTGTCCTCATTTCTAGCGATTTAGCTTGTAATTGCGGCATTTTGTTTCTCCTGTCAACAACTTCAGGTGAATTTAACAAGGTGTTAGAAGCCTGGTGAATTTTGCGCTTTGCAACTTTTGAGAGGACACTTTTTGGAAGTTTTGGAACTGGGCAGCCACTCTCCAAATTTTCGCTTAACGCTCACGTTGCCTCAGTTTAAACGTCTTTGTTCCCATTCCTCAAAGCCAGGGCCTTGTTTTTCACCTGTCCACTTGCAGCAGGGCAAAATAGTCTTTTTGGGGCTAAATTCCCCTTCTGGGGCTGGGGACGAGCAATTAAGACTACGCTTTTTCTGAGGCTGGATCGATACATCCTGGAAGTTGTTAACTTGATATGATTATTAATTTAAATGTACTTGTGACAACATTTAAACATAAATTAAGTAATTAGAAAAACTTTCGATCCCATCTAAAATCCAAGAGGTCTGGTAGTTTTAGATACTATTGATAAAGTTTAACTGGAGTTTGACTCGAACTTGGCTTGACGATGTTTGCTAGACATCCAAATTTAAGATTAGTGTCCTCGAATACGAATAACTGTGCGCTTTGATATAGTTACACTTTTTCCTGACTGTTTTCACTCTGTTCTCAATTCGGGATTACTGGGTAAAGCCTTAGCCAAACAGATTGCCGAAGTGCATCTGGTTAATCCACGGGACTTTACCACCGACAAGCACCGGAAGGTCGATGATGAACCTTACGGCGGCGGCGTTGGGATGCTAATGAAGCCAGAGCCAATTTTTAATGCTGTGGAGTCGCTGCCGATTCTGCCCCGAAGAGAAATAATTTTGATGAGTCCACAGGGGCAAACAATTAATCAACCTCTTTTGAAAGAATTGGTGACAAATTATGACCAGTTAGTAGTTATTTGCGGACATTACGAAGGAGTGGATGAGAGAGTACTGGATTTGGTAACTCGGGAAGTGTCTTTAGGCGATTTTATTTTGACTGGCGGGGAAATTCCAGCAATGGCTTTGATTAATGGTGTAGTGCGACTAATCCCAGGAACCGTTGCTAAAACTGAGTCTCTCACAGCAGAAAGTTTTGAGGAGGGGTTATTAGACTATCCCCAATATACTCGTCCCGCCAATTTTCGCGGCTTAAAAGTGCCTGATGTCTTGCTCAGTGGCAATCATGCAGCGATCGCCAAGTGGCGTTACGAACAACAAATTCAAAAAACCCGCGATCGCCGCCCCGATATTTTGGAGAAATGGGAGCAGGGGAAGCAGGGGGAGCAGGGGGAGCAGGGAGCAAGGGAGCGGGAAAAGAATAATAATTTCTGACAAATAGACAAATGACTAAAATTCGTATTGGTAACGGCTACGATATCCACCGACTGGTGAGCGATCGCGCTTTGATTTTAGGTGGAATTAAAATTCCCCATGAACTGGGTTTATTAGGACATAGTGACGCTGATGTGTTAACGCACGCAATTATGGATGCCATGCTTGGGGCATTATCTTTGGGCGACATTGGCCATTATTTTCCGCCTAGCGATCCCAAATGGGCGGGAGCAGATAGTTTAGTACTATTAACTCAAGTACATCAACTGATTCGGGTTCGAGGCTGGCAGATCGGAAATATTGACTCGGTGGTAGTAGCAGAACGCCCAAAATTAAAGCCGCATATTCACAACATGCGCGACAAACTGGCGGCGGTTTTAGAATTAGAATCCAATCAAATTGGCATCAAAGCTACCACCAATGAAAAATTAGGCCCCGTTGGACGCGAAGAAGGTATATGTGCTTATGCTGTCGTCTTGTTAGTTGCTTCAGAGTAACTTTTTTTAGCCTCTGATAAAGATATTCAAGACTAATTAGGATGGAAATAAATGATTGATAGCGTTAAACAAAGCTTAACTTGGTGGGGAATTAGAACCATGCAAGCTACAAACTTAGAAGATGTAGACTTTCCTGATATTGTCGCCCTCGATAAAGAGGGGCAAATTATTCTCATAGCTGAAGTTAAAGGTTTCCCCTTAAAATTTCAAGAAACAAAAGTCCAAAATTATGCTAATTTACGGCTAATCGATTACCTGCAAGCTGCAAAGATAACGATTCCATTTGCCATGCTTGTTGATGTAGATAAAATTCAAATTTTAAAATGGGATGGCAATAATTTATCAGAGCCAATTGTCTGCTTTAATACTGCTGATGTGTTGAGTCATTACGAGCCAAAATTCCGGGACAAAAGGATATTTAGTCTTTATCTTAAAGGTCTTACAGAAGCTTGGCTACGTGACTTGGCATATCATTGGAAATCGGCAACACCACCTTTCACAAATGAAATGGCAAAAACTGGTTTATTGCAATTAATAGAAGATGGAACAACTGAAATTTATTAATGTTGTGTAGTGATCATTTACGTTGAAACTAATTTCTTGATGAGTATTGCTAAAGGGCAAGATTCACAAGCACAAGAATTACTGCAAAATCCACCATCATCTCTACGTATAGTAGTGCCAAGTATTTGTTTTGTAGAATCGTTGACAACATTAGAACAAGAAGAAAAATATAATCTAGATTTCCTCCGAAATTTAGATATACAAATTAATCAAGCAGAGCGAGATAATTCAAGCAATGCACGATTACTGCTGTCTCACCTGGAACAATCAAGAACTAGCTTTCTTCAAAGAAGTAACGAAGTGAAAGAACGTTTTGATGTAGCTTTTAATCGGCTTATCAATACATCAGAAATAATTACATTAAGTAAAGATATTTTTCGATTAACCTTAAATAGAGCAATTTTTGAGAAGCACATTACATTATAGATAGAGTAATCTTGGAGTGTATAATTTTTCATGCTGGCTTACATCCTAATGAAAATAAAGTATTTTTAAGTAGTAATTCTAAAGAATTTGGCAGACGTGAAGTTATAGATATTTTACGAGATAGAGAAATCCAGTATTTCAATAAAACCCAAAACTTCCTTGGTTGGCTACAATCTCAATCAAATTAATTACACTACTCGCGTATTGAAAGTATGAAATCTTTTAGAAAAATATTTCTGGCAATTAAATATTTTTGGTTGCCCATAATTCTGACTTCAGCAACAGCACTTACACTTACCGCCTGCAACTCTGCTAACTTCAAAAGCACAGCTACTCAAGTACCGCAATTGGTAAGTGCCATTCTCAGTGACCCCAAAACTTTTAATTATCCTCTCAGTCAAGAGTCTCCGAATGTTTTTCCTCTAATTTATGAAGGATTAACTACTGAAAACCCTATAAGTACCAAAATCGAGCCTTCTTTAGCAGAATCTTGGGAAGTTTCTGATGACAAATTGCGATTTGTTTTTACCCTACGCCAGGGATTGAAATGGTCTGATGGAAAGCCTTTAACAGCAGATGATGTAATATTTACTTACAATGATATTTATCTTAACGAAGCGATTCCCGCAGATGCTAGAGATGTGCTGAGGATTGGTGAAAGTCGGGCATTGCCAAAGGTACGAAAAATCGATGCTCGACGGATTGAATTCACTACTCCAGAACCATTTGCGCCTTTCTTGGGAACTCTAGGGCTGCCAATTTTGCCTGCCCATGCCCTAGACAAATTTGTAAAAACAAAAGATCAAGACGGTAAGCCAATATTTCTGTCAAAGTGGGGCGTTAATACTCCTCCAGATCAAATTATCGTCAACGGCCCTTACAAGCTAGAGCGCTACAACACCAGCCAACGTGTAGTTTTTAGGCGCAACCCCTACTATTGGCGCAAAGGGCCAAAAGGTGAATCCCAGCCTTATATTGAACGGGTTATCTGGCAAATTGTGGAATCAACAGATACATCCTTGCTGCAATTTCGTTCTGGCGGGTTAGATACTGTGGGTGTCTCACCAGATTACTTTTCTTTACTAAAGGTGCAAGAAGATCAGGGAAATTTCCAAATTTTTAATGGTGGGCCAGCTACTGGCACGACGTTTATTTTGTTCAATTTGAATAAAGGTAAAAGGGATGGAAAACCGCTAGTTGATCCTGTAAAGTCGCGTTGGTTTAATACTGTAGAATTTCGGCAGGCAGTAGCTTATGCCATTGACCGACAAACAATGATTAACAACACTTTTCGCGGTTTGGGGAAACCACAAAATTCACCCATTTCCGTGCAAAGCCCTTATTATTTGCCGCCTGAAGAAGGTCTAAAAGTTTACGACTACAATATACAAAAGGCGAAGGAACTGCTACTAAAAGCAGGATTTAAATATAACAACAATCAACTAATAGATGCTCAGGGAAACCGTGTTCGCTTCTCATTGCTCACTAATGCCGGTAATAAAATCCGCGAGGCAATTGGGTCACAAATTAAACAAGACCTAAGTAAAATTGGGATTCAAGTTGATTTCACTCCTCTAGCATGGAATACTTACACAGATAAGCTTTCAAATTCATTAGATTGGGAAGTTTCTATGTTGGGTTTGACTGGTGGTTTAGAACCAAATGATGGGGCTAATGTCTGGTCAACCGTAGGCGGGTTACACATGTTTAATCAGAAACCCCAAGCAGGGCAAAAACCGATTCAAGGTTGGGAGGTGGCTCCTTGGGAAGCGGAAATTGCTAAATTATATATTCAAGGGGCAAGAGAATTAGACCCAGCAAAACGGAAAGAAATTTATGCAAAAACTCAGCGAATTACCCAAGAAAATCTACCATTTATTTATCTAGTTAACCCCCTAGCAATGTCAGCAGTGCGTAATCGCTTTGAAGGTATCCAATACTCTGCACTGGGTGGTGCATTCTGGAACATTCATGAAATAAAGATAACGGATTAGTTATTAGTCATTGGTCATTGGTCATTGGTCATTGAAGCATGGGGCATTAGTTATTCACAAATGACAAATAACAAAGGACAAATAAAAAATGACCGATGAAAAAACCTTGCGATCGCTCCTCGTTGCGGTTGCCAATGGTAAAGTTACGCCAGAGACGGCATTAGACTCACTCAAAGATTTAACTTATGAATCCGTGGGTGAGTTTGCCAAAATTGATCATCATCGCCAGCTCAGAACTGGTTTCCCAGAGGTGATTTGGGGCCCTGGTAAGACTCCCGACCAAATTGCTCAAATTATGGAGGTGATGCGCCTCCGTAACCCGGTGGTGATGGCAACTCGCATTGAACCAGCAGTTTATACTGTACTGCAAGCAAAAGTTAGCGGTTTGCGATATTACGAATCAGCGCGAATTTGTGCGATCGCTCCCCATACCATCGAACCACAATTTGCAGGTGAGATTGGCATTCTTTCTGCTGGTACTGCCGATTTAGCCGTTGCTGAAGAAGCGGCTGTCACTGCTGAACTTTCTGGTTTTCGGGTACAGCGCCTCTGGGATGTTGGTGTTGCTGGGATTCACCGCTTATTAAGTAACCGCCATCTGATTGAATCAGCATCAGTGTTGATTGTCGTGGCCGGGATGGAAGGCGCTTTACCCAGCGTTGTCGCTGGTTTAGCGAGTTGTCCGGTGATTGCCGTACCCACCAGCATCGGTTATGGCGCAAGTTTTGGCGGTCTAGCACCTTTATTGACAATGCTTAACTCTTGTGCTGCGGGAGTAGGCGTAGTAAATATCGATAATGGTTTTGGTGCAGCAGTGTTGGCGGGGCAAATTTTGCGAACTGCCGAGAAATTGCGGTTGGCATCGGCTGGATCTTGAGTTAAGACTTTAAAGTTATAGCCAATATTTCAGTAGATTATCAGTGATTTATTTGAAAAATAAACTGATACTGAGATTTGCCACCCCAACCTCTTAATTACCAAATATGAACCATTACAGCGATTTGATATCTCAGTTATATTGGCAGTTGCCTGTAAATTTGACAGCACTAGTAGCGCAAACAATTACCGATCCAGACCTTATGGGTCAGATGCAAAAATCTTGGAATCACTTTATACAGACAGGTCAAGTGTGGGCATTGTTGATTGGTTTAGTCATTGGCTATATGATTCGGAATCTAACTAGCTACGGCTAAAGTAATTTTAGATTTTGGATTTTAGATTTTAGATTAATCCAAAATCTAAAATTTAAAATCCAAAATTGATGCCCACCCTCTTGAGATTTATGACCAAAGAACAAACTTGGAGCCAGAGGTTTGAATCAGCGTTGCATCCAGCGATCGCTCTTTTTAATGCCAGTATAGGTTTTGATATTGAATTAATAGAATACGATCTGACTGGTTCTCAAGCTCATGCCAAAATGCTAGCTCACACGGGCATTATCTCCTCAGAAGAAGGTGAGCAACTGGTTACAGGTTTAGAAGAAATTCGCCAAGAGTACCGCCAAGGTACATTTCAGCCTGGTGTCGATGCTGAAGACGTACATTTTGCAGTTGAAAAACGACTAACAGAAATTGTCGGCGATGTAGGTAAAAAACTGCATACGGCGCGATCGCGTAATGACCAAGTTGGCACAGATACTAGACTCTATCTCCGCGACCAAATTCAACAAATTAAAGGGGAATTGCGAGAATTCCAAGGTGTTTTACTCGATATAGCTGAAAAGAACGTTGAAACCCTGATTCCTGGCTATACCCATTTACAACGCGCTCAACCACTGAGTTTAGCTCACCATCTCTTGGCATACTTTCAAATGGCGCAACGCGACTGGGAACGCTTAGGAGATGTTTCTCGCCGCGTGAATATCTCACCTTTAGGATGTGGTGCTTTAGCGGGAACTACTTTCCCTATTGATCGCCACTACACAGCTAAATTATTAGATTTTGACGATATTTATGCTAACAGCCTCGATGGAGTGAGCGATCGCGATTTTGCGATCGAATTCTTGTGTGCTGCTAGCTTGATTATGGTTCACCTCAGCCGCCTTGCAGAAGAAGTCATTCTTTGGTCATCAGAAGAATTTCGTTTCGTCACCCTCAAAGATAGCTGTGCTACAGGTTCTAGTATCATGCCCCAAAAGAAAAACCCCGATGTACCAGAACTCGTGCGCGGGAAAACGGGGCGTGTATTTGGTCATCTCCAGGCAATGCTGGTGATCATGAAGGGGCTACCTTTGGCATATAACAAAGACTTGCAAGAAGATAAAGAAGGTCTATTTGATAGCGTTAACACAGTCAAAGCTTCTCTAGAAGCAATGACGATTTTGCTCAGGGAAGGTTTAGAATTTCGTACACAGCGTTTAGCAGAAGCCGTAACCGAAGATTTTTCTAACGCTACCGATGTAGCAGATTATCTGGCAGCACGGGGCGTTCCTTTCCGAGAAGCTTACAACCTTGTGGGTAAGGTGGTAAAAACTAGTATTGCCGCAGGTAAACTCTTGAAAGATCTGGAATTGTCAGAGTGGCAACAACTACATCCGGCATTTGCAGAAGATATTTATGAGGCAATTTCCCCCCGTCAAGTAGTGGCAGCCCGCAACAGTCACGGCGGTACAGGCTTTGTACAGGTCAGTAAAGCACTCATAGCCGCCCGCGTTCAAATGGATCAGTAGGGAATTGGGAATTGGGAATTGGGGAAAGACTTGTTTCAAGTTCTCACCCCTTATCCCCTTGTCCCCTGTCCCTTGTCCCAAATAAATAAGGGCGCACATTTGTGCGCCCTAAAAGATAAATAATCTAAATAAAAAGGATTTAAGCAGTCAGCTTAGTCAGTGTCAGCTGCTGTTGCTGCTCCTTCTTCTTCTTCACTCTTCGGTGGTCTTTGTTGGAACCTTCTCTGCATTCTTCCTGTCGTAGTTCGTTTACGAAACTTTCTGGCATACGCCTGGTTCCGTAGCGCCTTTTCTTTTTTCGGGTTACGGCGCTTGGCCATGTTCACCTCATTAAATAAACAACAAAAGAGTAGCAACTAGGCATCACGTAGGCAATATTAGCTACCAATGTTATTGATATACTTGTAGCCTAGTGCAGCAATCAATACGCTTTGAACAGTGTACTAGTCTACCGCACTTTACCTTGTTGTGTCAATCAAATTTTAGAATTATCGCCAACAGCTAAAGGAAAAATGCCTTTTCTTAGATTCATATCATGTCCGGTTAAATAATTGTCATTGCGTACCGCCCTTGGCGTTCCCGCAGGG